>CBDUOH010000030.1:0-22988 GCA_965368815.1 uncultured Acidimicrobiia bacterium | reverse complement strand
AGTAGTCGGTGTTGGCTTCAAGCGTGACGCTCTCACCAGGCACCCACTCGACCATCTTGAATGGTCCTGTGCCGTTTGCTGTGGTCGCGTAGTCAGCGAAGAACTCAGGGTCGCCCATTGCCCACGAGGTGAGCAGGTCGGTGATCTGGAGTTCAGCCGTCGGACGCTGGAAGTTGACAACGATCTCGTATGGACCGGTCACTTCCCAGTCCGCTACGACACCGGAAGTCGGTCCGTAGACCTGGTTCCCCGTCTCGGGATCGATGAAGTAGGCAAGGTTCGCTGCCACATCTTCAGCTGTGAACCCGCGGCCGGAATGGAACACCACATCGTCACGCAAGGTGATCGTTATGGAATCCTGGGCATCGCTGATCGTCCAACCGGTGGCCAGACGTGGCATGGCGTTCAGGCCATCCTCGTAGTCTGCCAACGTGTCGTACAGGTTCCTGTGGAACGGGAACAGAACACCCTGCAGGCGGCTGGAATCCCAGGCCTGCACGTCGTTCTGGACACCCACTTTGAGGATGCCTCCGACTGCCTCTCCGGCAGTTGTGGTCGTCGTGTCACCCGGCGTTGCGGCCGTGGTTGTCGTTGTGTCCTCTGCACCTGCAACTGTGGTCGTCGTGTCTTCCGACGTACTGCTGCATGCAGAAAGAATCAACGCCAACACCGCAAGCAGTGAGAGCACGCGTCCCAGCTTTGTTGAGCTGGTTCTCATCTTTCATTTCCTTTCTTGGTTGCTTCTGCCACGGACCATTCGATCCGTGACATCTGCGTCGAGAGGCCGGGATACCCGGCTCCCCATAGTCTCACCCGCTCCGAGGTCCGGAGACGGGCATGAACACTGTTGCGAAGTTGCGTCGAACTCGTCATGAGTATGAGATCCTCGGATCGAGATATGCGTACACGATGTCGACGACAAGGCTGATGAAGATGACCGCTACGACGATGATGAGGACAGTTCCCTGCACCAAAGCGTAGTCGCGCTGCAAGATGGCGGTGTAGATGAGGCGTCCGATGCCCGGGTAGCTGAACACGGACTCGGTGACGACCGAACCGCTGATGAACGAACCCACCTGGAGTCCGAGCACCGTCACGAACGGTAGCAGTGCATTGCGAAGGGCGTGACGCCCGACCACGGTCGCCTCGCGCATCCCTTTGGCGCGGGCGGTCCTGACGTAGTCCTTGTTCAGGACATCGGTCAGCGCTTGGCGGAGGAACCGGCCGAAGATCGCCGAGACGAAGATGCCGAGTGTGAGCGCGGGGAGGAACGTGTTGCGGAACGCCTGCCACGGATCCTGGAAGAACGGGTAGTAGTCACTTACCGCGGGGAACCACGATCTTCGGACGGCGAAGAAGAGAATGAACAGGATCCCGATCCAGAACGTGGGGACACTGAGCGACAGTGCACTTTGGACACCAACGAACCGACCCGCGAACGATTTCGGCCAAAGGGCACCGAAGAACACGATCGGCAATGCGAGAAGCAGCGCGAAGAACAGGGCGAAGATCGTGAGCTGGACCGTCGGGAGGACCCTCCGTGAGATGCGGTCCGACACCGGCTCGCCACCGAAGTACGAGTTCCCGAGGTCACCCTGGGCGGCGTTCGTGAGCCACGTGACGTACTGCACCGGGATCGGCTCGTCGAGGCCAAGGCGCTCGCGGGTTGCTGCGACGGCCTCGGGGTTCGGCTCCTCGCCGAGGAGTGCCAGCACGGGATCGCCGGGAAGGGCGTACACCATGCCCCACACGAGTAGCGACGCGATGAACGCTGTCGGGATTGCCTGGAGGAGACGACGAATGACGTAGGTGGTCATGCGCGCCCCTCGATCTCAGCTGTCGCCGAAGCCGAACTGCCGCGAAGCTTCTGGAGTCCACGGCCGACCAGGTCGAGCGCGACCACCGACGTCGTGAGCATGATGCCAGGCATCACCGAGTAGTACGGTGCCTCATTCATGTAGCCCTTGCCGATCTGGAGCATCGCCCCCCAGCTCGGGGTCGGAGGCACCGTACCGAGACCGAGGAAGCTGAGGGCAGCCTCGAGCAGGACCGCGACCGCGGCCGTGATGACCGCCTGGACGATGATCGGACCCATCGCATTGGGAAGAATCGTCCGGAACATCGTGTAGAAGTGTCCGCCTCCCATCGCCTTGACCGCCGACACATATTCGTCCTCGTTGATGGCGAGCGTCGATGCACGCACGATACGCGCAAAGCTCGGCACCGCACCGACACCGATCGCGGCGACGAGAGCGAAGAAACCGCGACCGACGAACAGGATGATCATCATGGCAAGGAGGATGCCCGGAACGGCGATCTGGACGTCGATGTAGCGCATGGTGAGCGAGTCAATCCAACGCCCGAAGTAGCCGGACATCAGACCGAGGGGAACCCCGATGACCATCGCGATGACGACGGCCAGTGATGCCGTCAACAAGGAGACCCGTGCACCGTAGAGCGACCGGGTCCACAGATCTCGACCGAGTTCGTCGGTGCCGAACAGGTGGGCGGTGCTCGGCGGTTGGAAGCGATTCGCCGGATCGAGCTCGATCGGCGTGTATGGGGTGAGGAGCGGTGCCAGTGCAGCGAGCAGCGCGAGCGCAATGAGAATCGCAGCGCCGATGACGAGGCTCGGGCTCCTGCGGTAGGTCGAGACGACGTAGGCGATCGGTCCGCGACGGCGCCGCTTCTGGAAGCCCTCCACGGGATCCGGCTTGTTGTCCAGTACCTGTTGTTCCTGCATCGCCCTCTTCAACGAACCCTAGGTGACATTTCGTCACCGCGGATCCCTCCCAGCGATCCAACGGATCGGATCGTCACTCGCGTTCTCCTGGCGGGCTGACCCACCTGCCGGCTTCGTATAGTCGACTCGCCGATTGCGGCTCGTCACCTCGGCCCCTATCGTGACCGTCGATGACGTTTGACCTCAACCGGCGTTTGGCACTATCTTGACCTTGCTTCGGGTATCCTAACGGGCCTCCGGATGACGTGTCAACCGGAGCCGAGGCAGGGAAGCAGGATGGCGGCACGGCACTGCCGAGTGGGGGCGCTACCGTCATCGGGCAGCGGGAGACCCCAGGAATCGACCCCGTCGGTGACAACAGATCGGAGCTAGACGATGGAAGAACCACTCCTGAAAGTGGACGACCTACGGGTCACCTTCGGGTCGCTCGATTCTGGCGTTCGTGCGGTGGATGGGGTCAGTTTCGAGGTTCGCAAGGGCGAGACGCTCGGCATCGTCGGCGAGTCCGGCTCCGGGAAGAGCGTCACGGTGATGTCGCTCCTCGGGCTCATTCCGAGTCCCCCGGGGAACCTCGCCGGTGGCACCGCGTACTTCGATGGTGAGGACCTGCTCACGATGTCGCCGCGCAAGCTTCGCAAGATCCGCGGCGGCGCGATCGGGATGATCTTCCAGGACGCGATGACGGCACTGAATCCAGTATTCACAGTCGGTTCACAGATTGTGGAAACCATCAAGGTGCACAATCCAGACCTTTCGGACGACGACGCCAAGGAAAAAGCCATAGGCCTCCTCGCCGAGGTCGGGGTCCCCGGCCCACAGCAACGTTTCAAGCAATACCCCCACGAGTACTCGGGCGGCATGCGCCAACGAGCGATGATCGCGATGGCGATGGCCAACAGGCCCCGCCTGCTCATCGCCGACGAACCGACGACCGCCCTTGACGTGACGATCCAGGCCCAGGTCCTCAACGTGCTCGAACGAGCGAAGGCAGATGTCGGGGCCTCGACGATCCTCATCACCCACGATCTCGGCGTGATCGCAGAGATGGCCGACCGTGTCGCTGTGATGTACGCGGGCCGCATCGTGGAAACCGGATCCGTCGAGGAGGTGTTCTTCGATCCCCAGCACCCGTACACGATCGGGCTGCTTTCCAGCCTCCCCCGCCTCGATTCGGACGCCACGACCCTGATTCCCATCCGTGGAAACCCACCGAACGCGAGCAACTATCCGTCGGGATGTCGCTTTCACGATCGGTGTGACCTCAGCAAGGACCGCGAGATCTGTGCCACCGAGATGCCCGATCTGGTCGCCATCGGCAGCGGCCGGGCGTCGCGTTGCCATTTCACGGACGAAGTACCAGCGTTTGCAGCGAGTCGCGAACGACGCATGCACGGCGAGCCGAACCCTGAGAGGAGCACACCGTGACCGACACCGCAACTCCCGAGAAGGTCAATCCCACTGCCGGACCCAAGAAGTGGGATCCAAGACCGGTGCCCGTTGGCGAGGAGATCCTTCGCGTCGAGGGACTCAAGCAATACTTCCCGATCCGCGCCGGTGTGACCCGCAAGACCGTCGGACATGTCCGCGCCGTCGATGGTTTGGATCTCGACCTCAGGGCCGGTGAGACGCTCGGGCTTGTGGGCGAGTCAGGCTGTGGCAAGACGACGACCGGTCGGACGATCATTCGTCTCCTTGAGCCCACCGCAGGGAAGATCACGTTCAAGGGTCGCGA
This sequence comes from uncultured Acidimicrobiia bacterium, assembly GCA_965368815.1. Classification (GTDB taxonomy): domain Bacteria; phylum Actinomycetota; class Acidimicrobiia; order Spongiisociales; family UBA5794; genus UBA5794. The sequence goes on along the minus strand of CBDUOH010000030.1, from coordinate 18,513 downwards.
CATCACCAACCTGAGCCGCGCCCAGATGAAGCCGGTACGCCGCGACATGCAGATCGTCTTCCAGGATCCGTTCGCATCCCTCAACCCACGCCTCCACGTCAAGGACATCGTCGCCGAGCCATTGCGTCTGCACGGTCTCGCCGACAAGGACCTCGAGGAGAACGTGGTCGACCTGCTGCGTCGGGTCGGGCTGAGTCCGGAGCACCGCGAACGGTTTCCCCATGAGTTCTCAGGGGGCCAGCGCCAACGGGTCGCGATCGCTCGGGCCCTCGCGCTCAACCCCCAGCTCCTGATTCTCGACGAGCCGGTATCGGCCCTCGATGTGTCGATCCAGGCACAGGTGGTCAACCTGCTCCAACAACTCCAGGCCGACCTCGGATTGACGTACATCTTCATCGCCCACGATCTGTCCGTGGTTCGTCACATCTCGGATCGGGTGGCGGTGATGTACCTCGGCAAGATCGCTGAGATCGGGCCGAAGGAACAGATCTACAACGAGCCACTCCACCCCTACACACAGGCACTGCTGTCGGCTGTGCCCGTGCCGGAACCGGGAAGCGACAGGCAGAAACATCGCATCTTGTTGTCGGACAACATCCCGAGTCCGTCGGATCCACCAAGCGGTTGCCGGTTCCGCACCCGGTGCTGGCGAGCCGAGGATGTCTGCACGACCGACGAACCCGCATTGCAGATCCGCAACGATCAGTCACATCCGACCGCATGTCACTTCAGCGACTTCGGACTCAGGCCGAACTGAGGCAGGCACCGGCCGGATGATTGCGTACCAATCACGAGCCAAAGGTTGCAGGTCATGAACGTACTCCTCCGGGGTGGGCTGGTTGTCGACGGATCCGGTGAACCCGGCTTTCGGGCCGATGTCCTGATATCGGACGGACATATCGAAGCGATCGGTGAGCATCTCGATCCGTCCGGAGCCGACGTCATCGACGCCGCCGGGCTTGTCGTTGCACCCGGTTTCATCGACATCCATACACATTCTGATGTCAGCGCGGTTCTGGATCCCGCCTCCGAGAGCAAAGTGCGACAGGGAGTCACAACCGACGTCACGGGCAACTGTGGGTTCTCACCGTTCCCGATCGCCCCCGAACGCATCGACATCCACCTCGACCTCATGGCCGGGCGTGGGTTCAGCGAGGATGGACTCACGTTGTCGTGGACGGATGTGCAGGGGTACGAGGCCGTCGTCGCCACACGCCCTCCAGCGTTCAACCTGGCCCCACTCGTCGGTCACAACACGCTCAGGACCGCTGCCATGGGCCTCGACAAGCGGCAGCCGACGTCCGAAGAACTCGCAACGATGCAACGCTTGCTCGGAGAACAGCTCGATCAAGGGGCGTTCGGATTCTCAACCGGACTGACGCTTGTACCCGGTGCCTATGCCGATGAAGACGAGATCGTGTCCCTGCTCGGTGTGGTCGCACAGCATGACGCCCTGTATGCAACACACACCCGGGGCTTCGAGGGACGCGATTTCGGTGGTGTCGAATTGGCGATCCGTACGGCCGAGGCTGCACATGCTCGACTCCAGTTCTCCCATGCGGCGATCAACACGCCTGATCATTGGGGACGAGCGTCGGAGATAACCGACCTCATCACCGATGCCAGGGACCGTGGTCTCGACGTGATGTTCGATGTCTATCCCTACGACGCATCCTCATCAGCCATGACGCAGTATCTCCCCACATGGGTGCAGGAGGGCGGAACCGATGCCATGCGCCGCCGCTTGTCCGACAAGGCGGTCTATGACAAGGCGCTCGGCGAACTCCGGGAAGGTTTCTGGGGCATCCCGTGGTTCTGGGATCGGGTTCAGATCGCAGGTGTCGACGCACCCGATTCGTGGTCGATCGGTCTCAGCATCGAGGAAGCCGCCTCGCGCGTCGACGCTGATCCGGCCGAATGGGCGCTTCAGCTGTGCCTTGACCATGGCAACGCCGCCAAGGTCGTGCTGTTCTATCGCACCGAAGCGGACATGATGACGTTCCTGTCACACCCGCTGTCGATGGTCGGATCCGACGGGGTGGCAATGCCGTTCGACACCCGCGGGGAACAACCGCATCCCCGATCGTTCGGAACCTATCCGCGTGTGCTCGGGCGGTATGTCCGCGAAAAGGGGCTGCTGTCGCTCGAGGAGGCCGTTCGGAAATCCACCAGCGCAGTCGCCGAACGACTCCAGATCACAGACCGCGGCTTGGTACGGGAGGGTTTCGTCGCCGACCTCGTCGTGTTCGATCCCGCAACGGTCATCGATACCGCCACGTTCGAACAGCCAGCTTCACCGCCCATCGGGATTCACCATGTCATCGTCAACGGCGAGCTCGTCGTCAGGGATGGCACCCAGACCGATGCCCGACCGGGCAGGGTCCTCACCCGGCAACGGTAACTCGCGCTCGAATCGACGCCGGGGCGGTACCCATTTGTGCGATCGGCTGGCTGATACCTCAGCGGGGCTGGACGATTGCCGTGGCCTCGACCTCGATGAGCAGGTCGGGGTGCAACAGCTCCGATGTTCCGATGAACGCCGATGCGGGTTTGATGTCTCCGAACACTTCGCCGTGGGCCCGACCGGCCTCTTCCCAACGAGACATGTCGGTGAGGAATACCCGCGTTCGGATGATGTCCTCCACGGAGCCACCGAGTTCTTCCACCGCGTCCTTGATGACGCCTATGACGTACTTCGTCTGTTCGTACAGATCTCCCGGCGCGACCACGACACCGCCCGGTGCCGACGCCGAGGTGCCGGCCACCTCGATGATGTCACCGACTCGCACCGCACGCGAGTACCCCACGTGTGACCAGACTCGTTCTGATGGGACTGACCTTCGTTCCATGGATGCTCCTCATTCCTTCTCGAGCCAGCGGACTTCGGAGCCCGGTGGCGCATAGACCCAATAGACAACCATCGGGCCGTCGGGACCCGCTGTGGTGAGATGTGGCAGATGAGGTGGCGTGACGACTACCGATCCGGCAGACACTTCGATGACCTCGTCGGCGATCGTGATCGAACCGGATCCGCGGACGATCATGGCGATCTCCTCGGCTCGATGCGTGTGTGCCGGGACGGTGTACCCGGCCGGCAGCGCTGAGAGCCCCCAAGCCATGTCCTCGGATGTCTCGAGCTCGGGCGACGCCTGAACGGCCATGACGCGACCCTGGATGAGTGGGAATTCATCCGTTGCGACACCCGAAGCAAGGACGGCAAGCGCACCGTCTGCCAATTTTTCGAGATCCCGGACCACATACGTACTCATCGCGAGCCGCCTTTCACTTCGTCACTGAGAATCCACCATCGACGCGCACGATCTCTCCGGTCATGAACGACGAACGATCGGAGAGCAGGAACTCGACGACCTCGCCGATCTCGTCCGGCTCGGCGAATCGTTTCATCGCATGACCAGCGCGTCGCTCTTCGCCGTCGATGATTCCCTCGGCTACAGCAGTTTGGATCATCGGCGTGTTCACGTAGCCGGGAGCCACCGCGTTGACGCGGATGCCCTTGTCCGCCCACTCGACCCCGAGTGTGCGTGTCAGTCCACCGATAGCGGCCTTCGCAACGGCGTACGCCAACCGACCCGGCCAGCCGAAGTCCATGGCGACCGAGCCGAAGTTCACGATCGAGCCGCTCTCACCGGTATCGACCATGATCTTGGCGGCGGCCTGCGAGCCGAAGAACGATCCGTCGACATGAACGGCAAGCACCTCGTGCCACGCTTCGGCGCTCAGGTCGATGCTTGCACCGGCACGATGGATCCCAGCAGCGTTGACGAACCCGACGAGTCGACGACCTTCGGCGAGTTCTGACACCGCATTGCTGAACGAGGACTGGTCAGACACATCGCACGCCAACGCAGTGGCGCGCTCGCCGAAACCTGCCGCAACCTCGTTGAGTGCATCGTGGGCCAGATCGATCAGGCCGACGTGCACATCGGGTTGTCGGTCGAGAACCACCCGGGCGACGCTCCGCCCGATGCCGCTTGCAGCACCGGTGATGATCACGAGTTTGTCTGGCACTGGGGTCCTTTCGGGTGATGTGCCCGGGATGGCAGCATGAAGGGTAGACGCCGGTGGCTCATGACTCGATGACGCAGAGCGGCTCTCCCACGGCGAGCTCGGCACCCGCACCTGCGAGGATCTCGACGACGGTCCCGGCCATGGGACTCGGCACGTCGGTGTCCACCTTGTCCGTCTCGACCGTCGCGAGAACCGAGTTCTGCGTCACTGCGTCACCGATGGCCACATGCCATTCGACGATCAGCACGCGTTCAACGGACTCACCGAGGGGTGGAAGTTTGATTCGGTGCCGTGCCATCAGTTCGACGCTTTCTCCAGGACGTTCGCGAACATGGCAGCGAGGTCGGGCGCCGGCGACGCCTTTGCTGCTTCGAGCGCGGACTCGACCTCTGCATCGATCCGCCCGAGCATCGCTTCGAGTCCCGACTCCGTGAGTTCACCCTCGGACACGAGCCGCGTGGACAGCAACTCGATGGGATCACGCTGCATCCATTCATCGAGTTCGCCCGGCGTTCGATACGGTGCCGTGTCCGAACGTGAATGTCCGACGAATCGGTATGTCTTGACCTCGACGAATCGTGGCCGGGACGTCTCGCGCGCAGCCGCTACCTCCGACCCGAGCTCCTCGACGAGCGTGTCGATGTCCTGACCGTCAACGGCTCGTGATGCGATGTCGTACGCTGCGCCGCGGCGGTGGAGGTCCTCAAAAGGCGTGGTTCTGTCGATGCGGCTGTATTCGCCGTACAAGTTGTTCTCGCACACGAACACAACGGGCACATCCCACACACTTGCGAGGTTGAGAGCCTCGTGGAACGCACCGATGTTCGTTGCCCCGTCACCGAACACTGCCACGCCGATCCCGTCGGTGCCCGACGCCCTCGCTCCTACGGCTGCGCCGACCGCAACGGGTATCCCCGCCCCGACGATGGCGAACGTCGGGAGAAGACCGATCGTGGGGTCGGACAGGTGCATCGATCCGCCAACGCCTCCGATGGATCCCGCACGCCGTCCGAGAACCTCACCCATGACCTCGAGGGGTGTCATTCCGAGTGCCAACGCGTGTCCGTGTCCCCGATAGGTGCACGTGATCCTGTCCTGGGTTCCGGTCACCGAGGCGAGGGCGACCGAAACGGCTTCCTGCCCCTGACACGTATGGGTCGTGCCTTTCACGAGGCCCTCGGCGAACATCGCCTGGATGCGTTCCTCGGTGCGACGGATCTCGATCATCCGTGCGAGTCGTTCGACTCGCGATGTGAGTGCTTCTCGTCGTGCGATCTGGACGCTCGTCACAGCGCCACCCCCTCTCGTTCCCACCACGGTCCGATGGACCGTCCTTCTCCGACGAGAGCGTCCACCTGGAGCACGACCTCGTCAACCGAAGGGAGGAATCGTCGCTCGAGTTCGTCGGCGAACGGAACGGGGACATCGGGTGTCGTGACCCGGATCACCGGACCCTTCAGGTCACCGAACGACTGTTCAGCGACCTCGGCAGCTATGTCGGCGCCCCACCCGCCCGACCGGGGGTTCTCCTCGACGATCACGAGCCGACCGGTCTTCGCAACCGATCCGAGCACGCAGGTGCGGTCCCACGGCTGGATTGTGAGCAGGTCGATGACTTCTGCAGACCAGTCACCCCGTTCAGCCGCAGCGACGGCGGTGCTGACCGTGGACCCGAGTCCGACGATCGTGACGTCCGTGCCGGCACTGATCACCTCGGCCTGACCGAGTGGAATGATGTCAGCGTCTGAGGGCTCCAGGTCCTGCCGTTCGCCGTAGAGCATGCGTGGCTCAAGGACGACAACGGGGTCGTTGTCTCGGATCGCCGACCGGATCAGTCCATATGCGGTCCGAGAGCTCGAGGGCACGACAATCTTGAGCCCAGGCGAACCGACGATCCACCGTTCGAGTGTTTGGGAGTGCTGGGCACCGAAGCCACCACCGGCACCCACCGAGCCCCGCACCACGAGCGGCACGGTGACTTCGCCTCCGGACAGGTAACGGAACAGGGAACCTTCGGTCACCAATTGGTCGAGTGCAACGCCGAGGAACTCGATGAACATGATCTCGACGATGGGCCGAAGGCCGTTCGTGGCAGCACCGACCGCTGCACCAAGGAATCCCATCTCCGATATGGGTGTATCGCGGACCCGGTCGCCGAACTCCTCGTGGAGCCCGACCGTGGCTTTGAAGACGCCCCCGGCCTCCGCAACGTCTTCCCCCCACAGAACGACGGAAGGATCCAGACGCATCTCATCCCGAATCCCAAGCGCGACGGCCTGATTCATCCTCAACAGCATCGGTCTGCCACTCCTTCGCTCACCCGTGTTGCCCACGCCAGCCGTACAGGCACCTGCATGGACTCGCCCACAATATGCCACATGGCACCAGCATTTGTCAATATCATGAACGCATTTCAGATAATCTCAATTCGGGGTCACAACGGCTCGGTTGTGACAAATACACCCAACGTGTTTAGGATAATCGCCAAACCACGGCGCCTCCGCGACGCCCCCGATCACGACGACTGGCAGCACCCAGAATGTGGGAAATCTTGGCCATATCGCACCCATGCCGACCGCTCCGCCGGGCAATGTCGGGAGTCCGGGCTCCAGCCGTCCAACTCCTCGCATCGGGACCAACGCCATGACCAACCCGAACGACCTGTTCGATCTCTCGGGTCGTGTGGCACTCGTCACAGGAGGCGGGACGCATCTGGGGAAGGCAATGGCCGAGGCGATCGCAGCCCAGGGCGCCATCACCTACATAGTCGGGCGTCGCCACGAGGTACTCGCAGAAGCCGCTGAGTCGATACGGTCACAGGGATCGGACTGTCGATTCCTCACGATGGACATCACCGACGAGGCGCAGGTCAACGATGTCGTCGACGCCATCGCCGCTGAAGCAGGCGCTCCGGACATCGTCGTGTGCAACGCTGGAGCCAATCAGGAATCGACCTATCCACCGAACACGGATATCGACGTGCTGACGGAAACCATCACGTCACATGTGATCGGCACCATCTCGACCGCCAATGCCGCTGCGCGGTACATGCTCGAACGCGGATCCGGCTCGATCATCACCGTCTCGTCCGTCCACGGATCGCTGGCGGCAGACCCAAGGCTGTACAAGGACCTCCCGAACATGTCACGTCGTTCGAGTCTCGCGTACCAGACCTCAAAAGCAGCGCTGTTCGGTGTGACGCGCAACCTCGCCGCCGAGTTCGGCCGCTCGGGCGTCAGGGTCAACTGCATCTCACCCGGACACATACCCAAGGACACCGCAGATCCTGAGTTCGTGCGTCGTGTGGTCGACGGCAACGCACTCGGCATCAAGGGGGTCCCCGATGACCTCAAGGGGGCGGTGCTGCTGTTCGCCTCGGATGCGGGGCGTTTCATCACCGGCCAGAACCTCAACGTCGATGCCGGCTGGACCATCTGGTAATTGTCAATCAACCACACATCTGATATCGAAAGGGAACCCATGCGCATAGCGGCACTCGGATTCAGTCATGAGTCGAACACATTCTCACCTGTATCGGCCACGCTCGATCGATGGCTCGATGCCGGCGTCCTCGAGGGCGACACGATTGTCGCCGAGTTCAAGGACGCCCAGGCCACGATGTCCGGCTTCCTTGAGCTCGGCACCGACGACCCGGACGTGGAGGTCGTTCCTCTCGTTTTCTATCGGCTGACCCCGATGAACAAGATCACCGCGGATGCCTTCGAACACATGTCGGCCCACATGCTCTCGATGCTTGCCGATGAGGGTCCCTTTGACGGCGTTCTCCTCGCCCAGCACGGTGCGGCAGTCTCTGAGGAACACCCAGATGCGGACGGCGAGATGACCCGTCGGGTACGCGCAGCGGTTGGACCGGACGTTCCGATCGGCGTGACGCTCGACATGCATGCGAATGTGTCGCAGCTCATCGTTGATGAGGCGACGGTCGTGAACACGTACATGACGAACCCACACCTCGACCCGAGAAAGCGTGCGCGCATGGCCGCCGACGTCGTGGCAGCGACGGTGCGAGGTGAGGTCGATCCGGTTTCCTACATCGAGTTGCTACCGGCCGCCATCAACATCCTGCGTCAGGGAACGAGTGATTCCCCGATGAAGGAATTGGTGGCGTTGGCCAACCAGGAAGCCGAACGCGATGGTGTACTCACCGTCGGATTGGCGGAAGGATTCCCCTACGCGGACGTCGAAGAGATGGGTATGTCCGTCACCACGGTGACCGATGGCGATCCTGAACTCGCCCGTTCGGTTTCCCAGAAAATCGCACGTGCCATCTGGGACGTGCGGGACGAACTCATCGGCGACGGCACCGACATCGACGAGGCACTGCTTGCGGCATCGAAGGCGACCGAGTATCCGGTGATCCTGCTTGACGTCGGCGACAACGTCGGTGGCGGCAGTCCAGCTGACTCCACCCATGTCCTTGCAGCAGCGCAGCGACTCGGGATCAGCGGCTTGTTCCATTCCTTGTACGACCCAGAAGCAGTACAGGCGTGCTTCGACGCGGGGGTCGGCAATCGTGTCGATATCCTCGCCGGCGGGAAGACCGATGATCTCCACGGTTCCCCCGTTCCGGTCACGGGTGTGGTGCGGGTGCTCTCCGACGGCAAGTGGGAGGATCCGGGAGACACACACGGCGGCTTCAGGTTCTACGACACGGGCCCAACGGCGTTGGTTGCGTGCGACGATGGCAACAGCGTGCTGCTCAACAGCCGCCAACAGGGCAACTCGAGCAAGCAGCAACTCGTCAGCGTCGGGATCGACCCACTCAAGCAGCCGATCATCGTCGCCAAAGGCGTCCACTCCCCCCGTGGAACATACGAACCGATCGCGGCACAGATGGTCTGGCTGAACACGCCGGGCTGCACGACGGCCGACCTGTCAACCCTCGAGTTCGAACACCGTCGGGTCCCGATGTTCCCGTTCGAACCCGATACAACCTATTGAGCCAGGAGACACCATGACCACACCGACAACACGCGACGAACTCTTCGATGCCCTCGATGCAAACCTGAGCTCCGCGCCGGCGGACGATGCAACGGTCCGAGCGGGCAGGATCAGTGGCAACACGCTGATGTTGTCGGGGCAGGTCGCATTCGTGGGCACCGAGCTCATGGCCGTGGGACGCCTCGGAGACGACGTCGACATCGAAACGGGACAGGCCTGCGCACGGCAGTGCGCCATCAATCTCCTTGGTCGGACCAAGGAGCTTCTCGGCACCCTGGACAACGTCGATCAGGTTCTCAAGCTGACGGTGTTCGTCGGCAGCGCACCCGGGTTCCGTGAGCAACATGTCGTTGCCAACGGGGCTTCAGCGGTGTTCCGTGAGATCCTCGGTGATGCCGGTCGGCATGCACGGTCTGCGATCGGCATGGCAGAACTCCCACTCGGAACACCAGTCGAGGTCGAGGCTGTGATCGCCATCAAGGGTCAGAACTGACCTGATCCACCGACGGGTGGAGGTGTGGCCGGGGCAGGCACGACACCGGCTGACATAACCAACGGGTGGCCGCGCGTCGCCACTCCTGACCGGCGCACAACGCGTTGCAATGAACCGCTACCGGATCAACCCGCGTCCGGCGCCGCGAGATTGATCACGAGATCGCCCACAACTACCGGGGATCTGGCCTTCATCGCCATTACGTAACCCACCTGCGGCGCAACAACTTCTTCGAGCTGCTTCCCGCTCCTGTCGATCACCGTGCCGAGTCGCTGGCCCTCCTGCACGGCGTCGCCGGGTGCCACATCGCGGAGGAACAACCCGCCGCATGTGACGGCAATCATGTCTCGGTCAAGGTTCCCGCCACCGGTGACCCGAATCGGTCCCCTGTCGACCGGCGGTGGGGCATCGTCGACCATTCCCATCGACTCCAGCACCCGAAGCACCCCCGCAACGTAGCGATTCGCCATCGAAATCCGGGTTGGCCCACTGCCCGGTGACTCTGCATAGATCGCCTCGTCCACCACGCTCACGGTCCGACCCTCCGATCGACCAGGGTGTCGCCACAGGAAATCGCCGCCGAACGCCTCCGCCGCCTGCCGTGACAGGCTGGCGGCATCGGCGGTTTCTCCACGGAACCCCACGAGGACCGGCATGTCATACGATCGACCCGAGGTGTGCAGATCGATGAGCAGATCACATCCTGCCAACACCTCGACGAAGAGATGGTGGGCAAGGCGGGGCGTCTCGGTGCCGTTCGGGTCGCCAGGGAACACACGGGCCAGATTTCCGCCGTCCGCCGGGCTCACACGGCTGTCGACGGCGAACGCAGCTTCGTGACACACGGGAACGATGTCCAGCGTTCCAGCCACCAACGCCACCGATCCCGACGCCAGGAGACCGGCAGCGACCACGCCCTCGGTCTCGTCGCCGTGCACGCCGCCGAGGACGACCACCCGGGGGCCGCTTCCGGACCGACGGGTCCACACATCGAACCCGCGCGCATCACCAACATCAACCCGTCTCAGAACTGCTTGCGTCATATGGCACCCGTCATCTCGGACAGGATCGCACCCAGCTCAGCAGCGTCGATCCGCCGAGCCGGATTGTCGGCACCCATCCGATCGGCCGATGCGGGATCCTTGTGCCCTGCGCCGGAAAGAATCACGACCACATCGTCACCGGTGTCCACGGCACCGGTGGCGATGTCAGCCAGCAGTCCGGCGGCAGCAGTCGCTCCAGCCGGTTCCACATAGATCCCCTCGTCTCGCGCCAAGCGTCGTTGTGCCTCCCAGACCTGCTCATCGGTCACCTCGACCACATGCCCGCCGGAATCAGTCACGGCTGGTACGGCGTCAAAGTCGAAGAGGACCGGCACCTGGAGACCCGACACCGTGGTGGTCACGGGGTCCGTGAGCGCGTCACGTTGACCCCGGATCCCGCGCGAGAGAGTCGGGCAGCCTTCCGGCTGTACGCCGATGATCCTCGGTGGCGTGAGGCCCATGCGTCGATATCCACGCCAGATCGACGCCAGCAGTCCCCCGCCGCCGACGGGAACGTATATCGCAGAGGCACGAGGGCTTTGGGTTGCGAGCTCAAATGCGATCGTTTCGGCTCCGCGCATCGCCTCAGGGGCGTAGCGCGCGCCGGTGAGAAAGGCCAACCAACCGTGCTCCTTTGCCACCTCGGCGATTGTCGGCGCGACACCCCCAGCGGCTCGACTCGACGAACCAAGCTGGGTGACGATATGGGTCTTGGTGCCGTGGGCGAGGATCTGCTTGAGCTTTCCCTCAACGATCCCCGACGTGGTGAAGAGCACGACCGGAAACCCTGCCCTGGCTCCAAAAGCTGCGATTGCAGCTCCGCCATTCCCAGACGAGGTGCCTACTGCGCCGTGCAGTCCGTCGCGGGCGATGATGGCACCCGCCATCGCAGCGATCCGGTCCTTGAACGAACCGGTCGGATTCTGATACTCAGCCTTGAATGAAACGGACGGCCCGCCGTGCGCGACCGCGGCGAATCTCCTGGCGCCCAGCAGCGGTGTGTCACCTTCTCCGAGGGAATCCGTCGGAGAAGGTTCGATGCCCAGCAGATCAGCGAATCGCCACATCGGGCGAGCTTAACCCCGTGCGTTCACACTGCCGTGGAGTGCCGATCAGGAATCAGAACGTGGTGTTGGCAACCTCGAGCACCCGGTAGTCGTCGTCCACGATGGCCATCGAACGCCACTTGTCGAACGTGAGGCACGGGTGCGAAATCCCGAACCCGACCAGGTCACCGACTGCAAGACCGAGCTCAGGGTCGATGTCGACGTACGCGTGCTGATCGTTCAGGGCGACGGCGCGGACAGGTGTAATCCCCGTGACCTCATCGGATCCGCGCCGGCGCACCTTCTTGGCAAGTGGGAGCAAACCATCGCTCGTCACATCGCGTTTGCCGACACCGACGATGACGCGACCGGGCTCAGGTCGGGACAGCACTGGTCCCCAAACCTCGATTGCAGGGATGAAGCGAGTTCCCTCGATGCGCTTGTTCGCACCCAGAGGAGACGAGCGATCGTATCCACCATCGTCATGGGTGATGTAGCAGCCACTGCGAATGACAACCCGAACGGGGTCGTCGATCGCAACGCGGGAGAACCTGTCGACGACATGGTCGAAGAAAGCGCTGCCTCCGGCAGTGACAATCACCTCGGGCGTGGGCTCGAACCAGCCCTTCGCAGCCACGGCATGGGTGGCTTCGACGATGTGATCGAGGAACTCGTCCACCAGCTCTCCTGCGGTCGCCGTCTCGGATCCGGTGATGATGCCTTCGAATCCGGCCGTGCCGGTAAGGGCGAGATGCGGTGAATTCGCAGCCGCTTCGGCCACAACGAGCGCCTCATCGAGGGTCCGGACGCCGGTTCGTCCGCCGACGACGCCGATCTCAAGCAGCACGGGGAGCGGCTTGGTCGCTCCGGCCTGCTGGAGACTGTCGGTCATGATCTCGACACCAGCGACTGAATCGACGTAGCAGTAGACCTGGAAGCCTTCGTTGATCGCTCGGGCGAGCCACGCCAATTCGCCAGGTGTCACCACCTGGTTGGCGATGAGGACCCGTTCTACACCCGCCGCCCGCATTTGCATCGCCTGCCATACGCTGGCTGCGGTTATTGCCCATGAACCATCTGCGATCTGACGCGCGAATATTGCCGGGGTCATGGTCGTCTTGCCGTGCGGTGCGAGTGAGACACCCGCCTTGTCACAGAACGCCATCATCGACTGACTGTTGTGGCTCAGCGCCGAGTCCAACAGAACGGCAGTGGGGAATGCCACGTCGTCATCGAAGATCGACCATAGCTGCGCTTGGTCGGTGAAGAATGGAACGCCTTTTTCAGTGGTCACGAGCCAACCCCCTGGGGGAATGTTGAGAATCTGTCCGCCGACCCCGGACGCCGGCGCCGACCTGGGCCAGCCTACTTGGGCGCCGGTTCGCCGAATCGTCTCAACGCTGGCGGTCGACCAATGAGAGGATTCGGCGGGCCCACTTCACGTGGGCCACGTCGACCATCTCGCCATCGGGGCCGACGTATGCACCGTGGGCCATCGAATCGGCTCTGTCGAAGGACGCGACCAGCTCGGTCGCTCGAGCGATCTCTGCTTCGGTCGGAGCCAGCCCGGTGTGGATCGGTTCGATCTGTGCAGGGTGGATCGCCGATCGACTTGCGAACCCCATTCGCTTGAGACGCTGCGTGTCGGCGCTCAACCGGCCGACGTCCACAAAGGATGAATCGACCGGCCCGATCGGTGGCTGGATGCCCGCAGCGGCTGATGCGATCACGAGACGGATCCGGATCGCATCCCAGATCGGGTCGTCGGGCACCGTACCGAGGTCACCGCCGAGGTCGACCTCACCGATCATCAGCTGGTGGACGCCCGCCACCTGGGCGATGGCGTCGACGTGTTGGACACCCTTGGCAGTCTCGATGAGCGCAATCGCCTTGTCAGCGAGTCCGGACGCCGTCACGACATCAATCGCTTGTTTCGTCTCGGCTGCGTTCGCAAGTTTGGGGAGGACCACCCCGTCGATGCCCTGCCCCTCGAGGACCGCGACATCCTCGGCGAACAGATCTCCACTGTTCAGGCGGACCCACAGCTGACACCGCCCGCCACGGTCGACTGCGTCGAGCCACTCCCGTGTGATCTCGCGAGCGTCTGCTTTCCGCTGCAATGCCACGGCATCCTCAAGATCCGCTATGACAGCGTCGGCGCCCCGCTCGGGTGCCCGGGCGAGCATCTCGGGTCGGTCGCCCGGGACGAACAAGTAGGAACGAGCAATCATCGTGTCATCTTCTCCCGGTCGATCCTTGATGGACGCGTGTCGCGGTCACGCTACTCGGAGTCCCCGAAAGCGCCCTGCCCCTGGAGGGTCTCGATGTCGCTGGGCGTGTAGCCGAGCAGACCCTGGAGCACCGTGTCACGATGCTCGGCCAATCGCGGGCCGGGAGCTCGGCCAGGGACAGCATCCCCGACCCGTGCCGCAGTCCGGGGGGTCCGCACGGTTCCGAGGTGGTCGAGCTCGTATTCCATGACAAGATCACGAGCAGCGACGTGGGCGTCGTCGAACGCCCCACGGACATCGTTGACGGGACCGCAGGGAACACCAAGCCCCTGGAGGGTCTCCACCCACGCAGCGGTTCCGCGTTCTTTGAAACGGCGGGCAAGCGTCGCGAGGAGTTCCTCTCTGTGTTCGTAGCGCTCGGCGAAACCGACGAATCGATCGTCTGTGGCGAGCGATTCGAGCCCCATCCCTTGGGTCAGGAGCAACCAGAACTTCTGCTTGGCACACGCGATCATGATCCAACCATCCGCCGTCTCGAACGCCTGGAACGGAACAATCGACGGGTGCGCCGACTGGTGGGTGCGAGGCGGTTCGTACTCATCGCGAGACAGCGTCCATGTACCGACATAGTTGAGGAGTGACACCGCTGTGTCGAAGAGGCTCACGTCACAGTCCATGCCGATTCCGGTTCTCCGAGCTTCATGGATCCCAGCGAGGAGGCTTATGGCCGCCACGTATCCGCCGGCGAAATCGACAAGCGACAGTCCGGTCTTTGTCGGCGGACCGTCGGGATCACCGGTGAGACTCATCCAGCCGGTGAGCCCCTGGATGACGTAGTCGTACCCCGGGTCGGCTGCCCGGGGCCCTGTCATGCCGTAGGCAGACAGGGAGCAGCAGACGATGGACGGATTCGCGACCTTGACATCGTTGTAGAGGAGACCGAGCCGTGCGGGGACATCCCCGCGAAGGTTCGAGATCAAGGCATCGGACTGGGCTACGAGGTCATGGAGAACCGAACGTCCCGCCTCGGTCGTCAGGTCGAGAGCGATGCTCTGCTTGTTCCGGTTGAATGCCTGGAAGAACAGGCTGTCGCGGTCACCGGCGTACGGCGGCACATACCGCCCGACATCGCCACCCGTGCTCGGATCCTCGATCTTGATGACTTCGGCTCCAAGATCGGCCAGTTGCAACGAGGCCCATGGGCCCGCTCCATACTGTTCGACCGCAATGATTCGGACATCTTCGAGTGGGCGCACGCAGTCTCTCCGGTTCGCAGTTCTGCGTCACGCTACCAAAGCTCCGAAACGTGGCGTACTTCAGCACCACCGAAAGTCAGCTGACGCGTCGCTCGAGCTTTGCCTGTTCGAGGATTGTTGCTGAGATCTCCTCGATTGATCGGACCGTGGTGTCGACGAACGGAACACGGCGCCTACGGAACAGCCACTCGGCGATCTCAAGCTCCTCTGTGCACTTCTCAAGGGATGCGTAGCCGCTGTCGGGACGACGCTTCTGCCGGATCTGATACAGCTGGACGGGGTCGATGGTGAGTCCGAACAATCGGCTGCTGTGGGCCTCGAGAACGTCGTTGAATTGTCGCTTGTCCAGGACCTCGGATGTGAGCGGGAAGTTGGCAGCACGCACGCCGTACTGCATTGCGAGATACAGACACGTCGGCGTCTTCCCAACGCGGGAGACCCCGGTGACGATGACGTCCGCTTCGGCGTAGCGATCGAGTCCGAGGCCATCGTCGGTGGCTAGTGCGAATTCAACCGCATCGAGACGCATCTGGTAGACCGCCGCATTTGACACGCTGTGGTAGGTACCGACCGCTGTGGTCGGGCTGAGACCGAACTCAGCTGAAAGTCTCTCGACGAACGGCTCGAACAGTCCCACGACAACGGCGTCTGCCCGTTTGAGCATTTGGCCGATGTCCGGGTCGATGATCGTGCTGAACACGATGGGTGCCTGGCCATTCGCTGCAGCGGTGTTGATCTCGTTTACGAGCGCCTCCACCTTGGCCACATCGTCGACAAACGGCCGGGTCGCATACTGCGCCTGGACGCCTTCGAATCGTGTCACCAGGCTGTGGGCGATGACCTCGGCCGTGACTCCTGTGTGGTCCGACACGCAGTACACGAGGCGAGGTCCGGCGCTCATGAACGTGCGATCGCAAGCCAGGTCTCAAGGACCGTGTCAGGATTGAGCGAGATGCTCTCGATGCCCTCGCTGGCAAGCCACTCTGCGAAGTCGATGTGGTCAGAAGGCCCCTGACCGCAGATCCCGATGTACTTCGAGCGTGCGGTGCATGCTTTGATGGCCGAACTGATCAGCATCTTGACTGCTGGGTCGCGTTCGTCGAACAGATCCGCCACGAGCGCCGAGTCGCGATCGAGCGCCAACGTGAACTGGGTCAGATCGTTCGAACCGATGGAAAAGCCATCGAACAGATCGAGGAACTGATCCGCGAGCAATGCATTCGAAGGCACCTCGCACATCATGATGAGCCGGAGCCCGTTCTCGCCCCGAACGATGCCATTGTGTTCAAGAGTTGCGATGACCGCCTCGGCCTGCGGCACCGTTCTGACGAACGGAATCATGATCTCAACATTGGTGAAGCCCATATCGTCGCGAACGGCACGGAGCGCTTCGCACTCGAGTGCGAAGGCATCGGCGAAGTCGGGCGCAACGTACCGGGAGGCGCCGCGGAACCCGATCATCGGGTTCTCCTCCTCCGGCTCGAACAACGACCCACCGACGAGGTGGGCGTACTCGTTCGACTTGAAATCCGACAGGCGCACGATCACGGGCTTCGGGTGGAACGCCGCGGCGATCGTGGCAACACCCTCCTTGAGCTTGTCGACGAAGAACGTACGCCCATCGGGGTACCCGGCGATCCGGTCCTCGACCTCGGCTCGGATGTCCTGAGGCAGACTGTCGGGCTCCAACAGTGCCCGTGGGTGGACACCAATCACGCTGTTGATGACGAATTCGACCCTTGCAAGCCCCACTCCGTCGTTGGGGATCCGAGCGAAGGCAAATGCTCGTTCAGGATTCGCCACGTTCATCATCACCTTGAGCGGGATCGGAGGCATGGCATCCAGCTCGATCCGCTGGACCTCGAACTCGATGGCCCCGGGGTAGACGTATCCCGTGTCACCCTCGGCGCACGAAACGGTCACGGTCTCCCCGTCGGTGAGTTCGGTTGTCGCATTCCCCGAACCCACGACAGCCGGGATCCCGAGCTCCCTGGCGATGATCGCGGCGTGACAGGTACGACCTCCCCGGTTCGTGACGATGGCAGAGGCTCGACCCATCACAGGCTCCCAATCGGGGTCGGTCATGTCGGCGACGAG
Source organism: uncultured Acidimicrobiia bacterium (assembly GCA_965368815.1). Lineage (GTDB taxonomy): Bacteria > Actinomycetota > Acidimicrobiia > Spongiisociales > UBA5794 > UBA5794. The sequence continues at coordinate 1,356 of CBDUOH010000030.1, read as the reverse complement.
CACATCACCGGGCTGCACCTCATGCATCTGGTCGGGACTCGCCACGATCCGTACCGGACCGACACCGATCCTCTGCCCCACACTTCGCCCGACGACAAGCGGCTCGGCCACCGTCTTGCTGTGGAACCGTTCGAGCACCCTTCCCGAGTCCTGGCTGGTCACGGTCTCCGGGCGGGCCTGGAGGATGTACAGCTTGCCATCGACGCCGTCCTTGGCCCACTCGATGTCCATCGGTCGTCCGTAATGGTTCTCGATGGTCACGGCGATGCGGGCCAGCTCGGTGGCCTCGTCATCGGTCAAGGAAAAGGTGTTCTGCTCAGTGCGAGGGACGTCGATCACTTCGACGCCACCGCTGGGTCCGAACGTCATCCGCTGATGCTTGTCGCCGAGTTGTCGCCGAAGAATCGCCGAGCGGTCACTGGCGAGCGCCACCTTCGAGACGTAGTACTCGTCGGGTTCGACCGCCCCCTGGACGAGCAACTCGCCGAGCCCATACGTCGAGGTGATGAACACGACCTGGTCGAAGCCTGACTCGGTGTCGATCGAGAACATGACACCGCTTGCCCCTTCGCCCGCCCTGACCATGTGCTGGACGCCCACCGAGATTGCCACGTCGCTGTCGGCGAACCCTTTGTGCGCCCGGTAGGCGATGGCCCGGTCGTTGTAGAGCGACGCAAAGACGAGACGCACCGACTCGAGGACGGAGTCGATGCCCCGCACGTTGAGGAAGGTTTCCTGCTGACCGGCGAACGACGCATCGGGAAGATCCTCGGCGGTCGCGGACGATCGAACGGCGACCGTCAATTCGCCGTCGACCTGCTCATCCATCCTGGCGTACGCGGTCCGGATCTCGGCTTCGAGTTGAGACGACAAGGGAGCCTGTTCGATGAGCGTGCGGATCTGCTTGCCGGCCACGGCGAGCGCCACGACATCCTCGACGTCCACATCGGAAATGATCTCAGCGATACGGGTATCGAGCTTGCCATCCGCAAGGAACGACCTGAAAGCGTCTGCAGTGGTTGCGAACCCTCCGGGTACGGTCACGCCGGCGTCGGTGAGTGCCGAGAGCATCTCCCCGAGGGACGAGTTCTTCCCTCCGACTTGGGCGAGATCGTCAAGGCCGACCGAGTCGAGCCATTGAATCATTGGGGTCATGGTGTGGGTGTCCAATCAGGGAATGTGCTACCGCACGCACTCTAGGGCAACCCTGAGGCACCGAGAATTCGACAGCACGCCCTCGCATGGGCTCCAAACGCCCGCTCCGCCACGGTCGCTCGAACGGAGAACCGCAGCACCCGGCAAACGACACATTGCCTACACGAACCAGTTGGAACACATCGTTGGGAGTCAGAAACG
>CBDUOH010000029.1:0-24822 GCA_965368815.1 uncultured Acidimicrobiia bacterium | reverse complement strand
TGAACATCGGTGGATCTGTCGGTGTCGACGACATTGCTCTCACGTTCACACCGGTGCCGAGCACGACCACGACGACCACGACGACCACGACGACCACGACGACCACGACCACCACGCTTCCGACAATCACGATCCCACCGTTGCTCACGACGACGACAACCACCATCACGCTTCCGGGCGATACGACCACAACGACGAGGCCGACCACGACAGCCACAACCACGACCGTGCCAAGTTCGACCACGACGACGGTACGAAGTGACCAGTCTGGCAACGATGGTGTGGTGCCACCGCCATCGGATGACGACGCCGGGCCGTCGCAGCCGCCTTCCGACGTGATCATCACACGAGACGACGGCGTGATGGTCTCGTTCGATCCGGGTTTGTCGGCCCAGGCCACGACCGGCGAGCGTTCGTCATACGTCGTGGATTCGTTCCTCGTTCGATTCGGCATGCGCACGGAGGACCTGAGCCTGGATCTGACGCTTTACCTTCTGTTGGGAGCGGCGCTTGCCGTCGTCTCGGCGATGAAGTTCGAACGTGGATTCAGACGACAGGATCGAGCGATCGGTCCCGACGGGTCCTAGCGTTTGTCCCCGGATGCCTGGTCAGTGGCCAGGTGCCACCACCGCTCGACCGCTGAACCGAATGGTTCGATGCGATCAGCGAGTTGGCCGGCCGCCTTGTCGGCACCAGACCTGGCCTGTACGACGAGTTCGGCGGGGTAGCCGAGGGTGCGCTGATGCTCGGCAAATTCGTCCTCGTCGAGGATCGTCACGGATCCGTCGGAGCCACGAACCACGTCGAGGTCAAGATCGATCTGGTGGACGAAGTCGTCTCGCCAGGTCGGCACAGAACCGATGTTGACGTAGACGTCGGGCTCGCGGCCGCTCGGGTAGTACTCGACCATCCACGGGTCACGATCGGGGACCAGGATGATCATGTCGACCCCGCTGAGCCGTTCGGGTTCGTCCCCTCGTTGGAGCACCGTGTCGGGCGTCACGTGCAACCAGGTACCGTGGTCATCGAGACCCAGCCAGCGGGCGTCGTAATGCCAGTGGCGGGAGTCCGGCCACTTCCGTTGGTCGATGTGGACGATGCTGCCGATCATGTCGACGCGACGAGCGCAAGCTGGCGGGATTGTGCCACCAGCGTCTCGGACTCGTCCCAGAACAATCCGTCTTCCTCGATGAACCCACCGGACACGAATCGACTCTTGATCTCCGAACGGATCCAACCTTGCGCGTCAGGATTGCGGATGTGGACCGTCAATTCGATGGTCGGCGTCCAACCCACGGGGAGGCCGGCCGTGAAGGCGGTCGGCGGGAAGGAATCGCTCGCGAGCACGAGCGCATGGGGGTCGAGCGGTTCGCCGTCGCGAAGGTTGAACCACCCTTCGAGGGCTGCTTCTCCATAGGGCCCCGTGGTGAACATACCCGCGAGTCGCGGGCTTGCCCGAAGGTCGATCTTGTTCATGAGCGGTGGCGGAAACGGTGCGTTGCCGTCGTAGACCGCCTGGACACACTCCTCGGGCGGTGGGAGTGCGGCAGGAACGGCGTCCGACAGAAGGATCTCTGGTTGCGTGTCCGGCGGTTCGGAGAACGTTCCGAGAGCCTCGAGGAGGACGTTGTCCCCCTGGGTCATGCGGCTGCGTACAACCGAGAGTCGTCTCCCCGTTCGCACAACATCGGTCATCACGACGACGGGTCCGGAGCGTCCGGGTCGTGTGAAATGGCCGCTGATCGTGACCGGGACGCGGCCTCCGGTTGCTTCACTCGATGCCCTCGACGCGATGGCCAGCAGATAGCCACCATTCGCATTGCCGAGTATGTCCCAGCCCTCTGCTATCTCGGCTGCCCACCGGTCGTCGCCGATCGATGCGACCGCCGTTGCGGTTCTGAACAGGCCGGTGCTATTGCCCATCGACGAGAAGGTTCTCGTATTCGGCACGAACGACCTTCTTGTCGAACTTGCCGGTTCCCGTCTTGGGGATTTCGTCGACGAACATGATCCGATCGGGCATCCACCAATTGGCGATGCGTGGTTCGAGGAATGTCTTGATCGTTTCGACAGTCAGCCCCGATCCGGATTTGGCAACGACGAAGGCCACGGGTCGCTCCTGCCACTTCGGGTGCTTCAGGCCGATCACGGTGGCCTCGGCAACGTCGGGATGCGCCATGATCTCATTCTCCACGTCGAGGCTTGAAATCCATTCTCCACCGGACTTGATGACGTCCTTGGCCCGGTCGGTGATCCTGATGTAGCCATCGGGTGTGATCTTGCAGACGTCGCCGGTCCGGAGCCACCCGTCGGTGAACGACTGCGGTGAGCGCTCGTCCTTGAAGTACTCCGCAGCGATCCACGGACCGCGGATCAAGAGCTCCCCGAATGCGACTCCGTCATTCGGGAGGGTCTTGTCGTTTTCGTCGACGATCTTGATCTGGAGTCCGGGGACGGGTCGGCCGGCGGTTTCCATGACGGACAGTTGATCCTCCCAATCCCAGTCCTCCATCCAAGGCTTGAGGGTTGCTGCTGAAGCGACCGGGTTGGTTTCCGTCATTCCCCAGCCCTGGATGACCCGAACACCCCGTTCGGTGGCGAACCAGTCGATCATCGCCCGCGGAACCGCCGATCCACCGCAGAACAGTGCCCTGACGTGGGAAAGGTCGATGTCCGGGTGTGACTCGAGGTGTTGTTGGATGCCAAGCCACACCGTCGGTACTCCCGCGGAGAACGTCACGCGTTCGTTCACGAACAGGTCGGTGATCGCCCGACCGGAGAGATCCGGGCCCGGGTAGGTGAGCTTTGCGCCCACGGTGACAGCCATGAAGGGGTATCCCCAAGCTGCGGCGTGGAACATCGGGACAACGGGAAGCACGTTGTCCTCGGCACTGATCGGGTTCATGGCGAGATTGGAGATCGTGTGCATATAGGTGGATCGCTGCGTGTACGCGACCCCCTTCGGGTTGCCGGTCGTGCCCGACGTGTAGCAGTACATCATGGGGCTGCGTTCATCGAGCCTGGGCCATTCGAGCATGGGCTCGACGTCGGCAATCAGGTCCTCGTACGAGATCGCGCCGGCGATGCCACACCGTGCGGCGTCCGACCCCATGATGACGAAGTGTTCAACGGTCTCGAACTTGTCGATGAGCGGCGCAATCGCCGGGGCAAGGTCCGGGTCGATGAAGATCGCCTTGTCCTGTGCGTGGTTGACGATGTATACGAGCTGATCAGCGAACAGCCTGATGTTGAGCGTGTGGCACACGCGACCCGTGTTGACCGTTGCCCAGTACAGCTCGTGGTGACGATGGTTGTTCCACGCGAATGTTCCGACCGGTTCGCCCTCGGCGATACCGAGCTTCGACGTCAGCGCTGTTGCGAGTTTCCGGATCCGGACGTCGGTTTCGGCGTATGTCGATCGGTGGATCGAGAGGTCCGCTTCGACGGAGACGATTTCCTGCCGTCCGTATTGCCAGACGGCGTTGTCATACAGCGTGCTCAGGAGAAGCGGGAAATCGTCTTGCATGTGCATTGTTCAGGCACTCCCAGATGGTCCGAAATCGTGACCGCCACGATACGCCAAGACTGCGGTGATGTCATCGCATCACGTCGGGTTGGATTGGTGGAGCCTCACGCCTCGGAGCCTTGCGGACGTCTGCCCGAGATGGACCCGGGCAATCAGATGCTCCTACCGCCAACAGGTCGCGTAGCCTGAGTCCAATGTTTGGTGCCAGATTCGATGACGCCATAGCTGGGCGATCGTTCGTGCTTGTCGACCCAGTGGATGAGCTGATTGCGTATTCAATCGAAGAAGTCATTCCGACCATCAACCGTGCCTCGCAGGCAAGTCGGGACGGCATGTGGGTGGGCGGGTACATCGCCTACGAGGCGGCTCCGGCTTTCGACGATTCGCTGGCAGCCCACTCGATCGAGGGAGAGCCGCTCGCGTGGTTCGGAGTCTTCGGCTCCGTGGCGACCGAAGACGACGGGCCCCCGGACGTGAGCGTGCTGTCCGGTGCTCCGTATTCGGTGTCGGGCTGGACCCCGTCGCTTGCCATCGACGAGTACCGGGAAGCATTTCAGGCGGTCCGCGACCACATCGAGCAGGGCGACACCTACCAGGTCAACCTGACGTTCCCCCTCACGGCAGCGTTCTCGGGATCGGCCGAATCCTTTTACCGCGACCTGATTGCTGCCCAGCGACCGGCATACGGAAGCCTGATCCGGCACGGGGACCGTCACCTGGTCTCGTCGTCGCCCGAGCGCTTCTTCACGATCTCCGACGGGCGTATCGTGACCTCTCCCATGAAGGGAACGGCACGACGCGGTCGCTGGCCCGAGGAGGACGACCTTGCACGCACCGCCCTCATCGAGTCCGAGAAGGATCGGGCTGAGAACCTGATGATCGTCGACCTCGTCCGGAATGATCTCGGACGTGTTGCGAGCTTCGGTACGGTGAACGTCGACGAGCTGTTCGCCGTCGAGGGCTATCGGACCGTCTGGCAGATGACCTCGACCATCTCGGCCACCTTGCGGCCGTCCACCTCGCTCGCCGACGTGTTCGGGGCACTCTTCCCGTGTGGTTCGGTGACCGGGGCACCCAAAGGCAGCTCGATGCGCATCATTGCCGACCTTGAGGACGCGCCCCGGGGCGTGTATTGCGGAGCCATCGGGTTCATTCCACCAGGTGACGGCATCGATGGAGCATCGTTCAGCGTGGCGATTCGGACGGCGGTCGTCGATGAATCCGAGGGGCTTGCCACGTTCGGTGTCGGTGGCGGCCTCACCTGGTACTCGGAGCCCGACGCCGAGTACGACGAAACCGTGACCAAGGCGCTCGTCCTTGCGCGGAGGCCCGAGCCCTTCGGACTCATCGAAACGATCCGATGGGACCCGGCTCTGGAGGATCCTTGGTTGTTCCTCGACGCCCACCTCGATCGGCTGGCGTCGTCTGCGGACTTCCACGGGATCCCGGTCGATCGCGCCGAGGTGCGCTCGGAACTCGATCGAGCGGTGGTCGACCGGACCAGCCCCGGCCGCGTCCGCGTCGTCGTATCCGCGGACGGGACGCAGGTGACGGTCGACGACATCGAAGGCCGATTCGCGGACGGTCCGGGCCCCGAAGCCGATGTCGTCGGCCTCGTGATCGACCCGACCCCGATCGACCGTACGGACCCCGCGATGTTCCACAAGACGACGAACCGGGTCGCCTATTCGATGAGAGCAGCGCGGCACCCCGAGGCTGATGATGTCGTGTTGGTCAACGATCTGGGCCAGATCACGGAAACGACCGTTGCCAACGTCGCTGTCCGCCTCAACGACGTGTGGGTGACTCCGCCCAGGGAGGACGGGTTGCTGGCTGGCGTCATGCGGGAGCACCTGATCCGCTCGGGCAGGATCAAGGAGCGATCGGTGTCGATCGACGATCTGCTGCGTGCCGAGGCGGTTGCGGTCTTCAATTCCGTTCGCGGCTGGAGGACCGCGGCAATCCAACACGGCGTGTCCTAGCCTTCTGCCGATGCCGCACACGCTTCTCCAAATCCTCGACTCCGACGGGACGCTGGTGGCGGAACCCCCTGTCGATCTCGCTGCGACGCGCGACCTATACGAAGCAATGGTCGTGGGTCGGGTGTACGACAGGAAATGCACCGCCATGCAGAAGCAGGGCCGGCTGGCGACATATGCGCCGTTCGAAGGGCAAGAGGCTTGTCAGATCGGTGCCGTCGCTCCGCTTGCCGAATCCGATTGGCTCGTTGCGACCTATCGCGATGCTGCAGCGATGTGGTTCGCCGGATATCCGATGGTGAACCTGATTCTCGGTCGGACGGGGGATGAGCGCGGCGGACAGATTCCCGATGGTGTCAACGTCCTCCCGCCATCGATCACCGTGGGCGGCCACATGATCCACGCCGTGGGGACCGCATGGGCGGACCGCATCAAGGGCAACACGGGCGTGTCCCTGACCATGTTCGGTGATGGAGCGACCTCCGAGGGAGACTTCCACGAAGCAATGAACTTCGCCGGCGTGTTCGAGACCCCCACCATCTTCTTCTGCCAGAACAACGGATGGGCGATCTCGCTGCCGTTCGAGCAGCAGACCGGAGCTGAATCAATCGCCGACAAAGCCATCGGCTACGGGATGCCCGGTGTGCGGGTCGACGGCAACGACCTCCTCGCTGTCGTCGCCGCCACGACCGAGGCTGTCGAGCTTGCCCGCTCCGGGGGTGGACCGACGCTCATCGAGGCGATGACGTACCGGGTCGGCCCTCACACGACGGCCGATGACCCCGGCCGGTACCGCACCGAAGACCTGACTGCCCAATGGCGCGAACGCGACCCGATCAGCCGGGTCCGCACCTATCTCGAGGCGAATGGGCAATGGGACCCCGATTGGGAGCAGGAGGTCGCAGACGCAGCAAGCCAGCAGGTGGAGGACGCCGTCGCCGAAGCGGAGGCGCTTGAACCATTCACCGGAGATGAGGTGTTCGGTGCCATGTTCGCCGAACCGACCCAGACCTTGCACGACCAGCGCGCGATGCTGCGGAGGGATGGCTGATGGCCGAACGCACGATGGCCCAGGCACTCAATGCCGCGCTGCGCGAGGCGCTTGCCGCAGAGGATGTCGTCCTCCTGGGTGAGGACATCGGTCGGACGGGAGGCGTGTTCCGTGTCACCGACGGACTCCAGAGCGAGTTCGGATCCGACCGCGTCATCGACACACCGGTCGCCGAATCAGGGATCGCGGGGGCAGCGTTCGGGATGGCGGTGGCGGGGCTTCGTCCGGTTGCCGAGATGCAGTTCATGGGGTTCTCGTATCCGGCATACGATCAGATCGTCAACCATATTTCCCGCATCAGGAACCGATCGCGACACCGATTCACCGCGCCACTCGTGATCCGGATCCCGTACGGAGGCGGCATCGGCGCAGCAGAGCACCACTCCGAATCCTTCGAGGCCATCTACGCACACACACCGGGCTTGAAGGTGGTCGTGCCATCGCGACCCGTCGACGCCAAGGGACTACTGGCCGCAGCGATCGCAGATCCGGATCCTGTCATCTTCCTCGAGCCGATCCGCGCGTACCGCGCGATGAAGGAAGAGGTCAGCGACGAGCCCTACCGGACTCCGATCGGAGTCGCGGCAATCGAACGCGCTGGCTCCGATGTCACGCTCGTTGCGTACGGGGCCATGATGAAGGAAACGCGGCAGGCTGCCGAGGTCCTGGCAAGCAACGGAGTTGACGCCGAGGTCATCGATCTCCGGACCATCGTTCCCCTCGATGTCGAAACGATCGTCGCATCGGTCGAGAGCACTGGTCGCGCTGTCGTGATCCACGAGGCTCCGCGTACCGCTGGGTTCGGTGCCGAGATAGCCGCCACGATCCAGGAGCGGTCGCTGTACTCGTTGAAAGCACCAGTCGAACGGGTCACGGGATGGGACATCGTTGTCCCGTTGCGGCGAGCGGAGAAACACTACACGCCGAGCGTCGACCGGATCGTCAACGCTGCCATGCGAGCAATGGAGGCATAGATGGCAACGGAATTCCACCTCCCTGACATCGGTGAGGGGCTCGCAGAAGCAACCATCGTGCACTGGTTCGTCGATGTCGGGGACCGCGTCGAGGTCGATGCGCCACTGGTGGAGATCGAGACGGACAAAGCGGTCGTCGAGGTGCCGTCACCGATCGCAGGGATCGTCCTGCACCACGGCGCCGAGGTCGATGAAGTCCTCGAGGTTGAAAAGCTGCTTGCAGTCATCGGTGAGGAGGGTGAGGAGTGGACCGGCGGATCCGAGCCTGCGGCGCCTCCGGCATCCGACGATGCCGCCCCCATCGTCGGCACGCTCGATACGTCTGAGGTGCCGTCGGTGGCTTCCGGCGTCCAGGCCCTCCCGATGGTCCGCAGGCTTGCGACCGACCTTGGTGTCGACCTGGACTCCGTATCGGGATCGGGGCCCGGTGGTCGCATCACCGAGGCTGACGTGCGGGCAGCGGCACAAAGCACCGCCGGGCCGCATACGAGGGTTCCTCTGAGCGCGACCCGCAAGGCGATCATCGCCAACTTGACGAAGTCCTGGAACGAGATACCGCACGTCACCACCTACGGCGAAGTCGATGCCGAAGGTCTGCTCGCGGCGAGGGCGGAGGCAGGGAAACCGCCGCTTGAGGCGCTGCTCGTCTCCCGTGTGGTCCCCCTCCTCAAGGAGTTCCGGAGTTTCAACGCGAGTTTCGCCGGGGACGCCGTGATCGAGCATGATCGGTGGGATGTGGGATTTGCGGTCGACACCCCGGATGGATTGATGGTCGCCGTCGTCCGTGATGCCGACACGAAGTCGGTTGCCGAGCTGGGCGACGAGATCACGTCGCTCGCCGAGGGTGCCAAGAAACGGACACTCACCCGCGACCAGCTCACCGGTCAGACGTTCACGATCTCCAACATCGGTGCGGTGGGTGGTCGCTACGGGACACCGCTCATACCGTACGGGACCACGGCGATACTGTCCGTGGGTCGCGCTGAGCCAAAGCCCGTGGTGCGGGACGGCGAGATCGTCATCGCCTCCGAATTCCCGCTGTCGCTCTCGTACGATCATCGCGTCGTTGACGGCGGCACCGGCCGGGCCTTCATGGGTGCCCTGATCAAGGCGTTGGCATAGCGAATCCCCGCGTAGGCTTGGGTCATGGAGATCGACGAACTGACCCGGAAGCTGGCTGACATCCAGCGGCAGTTGCTCGACCTGCCCGACGACGCCTTTGCGGAACGATTCGAACTCCGAAAACAGCAGGACGTGCTGCGTTCCGAGGCTGCAAGCCACGCCCAGGATCTCGACAAGGCACGATCGACTCCGGACCTCCTGTCGGAATTGTCGGGGCTGAGGTCCCAGATGAGGGCGATCGAGAAGCAGCGGATCGACCTCGTCATGCAGGCGGGTTCAGGCGGTGCTTCCACCGCTGAGATGGGGAATCTGGGCGGAGTGAAGATCAATCGCGGGATCGATGAGGCCTTGGGACTTCCCAAGATCAAGGCCAGGATCGGCCTGCTGAAGGGAATTCTGACGGACCGAGGTGTCGAGATCCCGAAGCCGGATTGAAGAATTCGTGATCTCGTCGCGGGGCTACGCTCGCATGCATGGGCGACCACCACACGCACCTTCATCCCCACGGCGGGAGCAGCCATGCAGGGCCGCCCCCCGGGGTCTATCCAGATGGCCATATCGAGGCCTATGTCGAACACGCCGCTGTCAACGGTGCGACTGAAGTCGGTTTCACCGAGCACCTGTATCGCTGCGTCGAGTCCGCTGATGTGTTGGGGCCGTGGTGGGATCGTGACCCCAACCGGGATCTGGCAGACTCGACCGCCGACTACGTGGCCAAGGAGCGAGTGCTGTCATTGGACTCGTATGTCGATGCGGTGCTCGATGCGAAAGGCCGTGGCCTACCGGTGCTGCTCGGTCTGGAGGTCGACTTCTTCCCCGATACGATCGAGGCGGTTCTGGATCTGCTGAAACCGTATCCGTTCGACTATCTGATCGGATCGACGCATTGGCTCGGGGCATGGGGCATCGACCTCGAACAGCAGGTGCACGAGTTCGATCGTCGCGGTCGCGAGCAGTCGTATGTCGATTACTTCGCGGTCGAAACGGAGCTTGCGTCGTCGGGTGCCGTCGATGTGCTCGCGCATTCGGATGTCGTCAAGAAGCAGGGTGTTGCGCTCGACACCCCTCCCGTCGAACTGTACGACACGCTGGCAGACGCTGCCGGGAAGTCAGGTGTGGCAGTGGAGGTGTCGACAGCCGGCCTCTACCAGCCAGCACGCGAGATGTATCCCCATCCTGAGTTGCTCAGCCGCATGTACGCCAACGGCGTGCCCATCACCATTGCGTCGGATGCCCACAGACCGCAGGAATGCGGACGTGACCGTGCCAGCGCCGTGGAGTTGGCCAAGTCGGTCGGGTACGACGGGCATGTCACGTTCGTCGACCGGACGATGGTGCACGTCCCGTTCGGTTGACCGGGCCATCTGCTCGGCGGCTCCCCGGTCAGCGACACCTTTAGACTCGTCGGGATGACCGCTCCGACCACTGCACCCACCGTATGGCTGACCACCCTCGGATGTTCGAAGAATCAGGTGGACTCCGACAAGATCTCCTCGGTGCTCGGCGAATCCGGCTACATCGATGCCGTGAGCCCCGAGTCGGCCGACGTCGTGATGGTGAACACCTGCGGATTCATCGAAGACGCGCGACGCGAGTCGATCGAAACGATCCTCGAACTCTCGGCGGCAAAACGGGACAACGCCAAGCTCGTCGTGATGGGGTGCATGGCGCAGCGATACGAAGCCGAGTTGATCGAGGCGCTTCCCGAAGCGGATGCGGTCATCGGCCTGGAGAGATACGGCGAACTCGTCGGGGAGCTTGACACGATGACCGGGTGGCAGCCGATCGAAATCGGTGGCGTCAAACGGGCGAAGATGGACATCCTCGAGGTCGTCAACCGGCCGACGCCGTCGACGCCGTTCGCGTACGTCAAGGTTGCCGAGGGGTGCAACAAGACGTGTGCGTTCTGTGCGATACCGCTCATCCGGGGGAAGCAGCGTTCCCGCGCCGGTGCAGGAATCATCGCAGAGATCGAAGGTCTCGTCGCAGGTGGTGTCCAGGAGATCGTGCTTGTCGCACAGGATCTTGCAGCGTATGGAAGGGACAACGGTGCTGGGAGCATCGAAGCGCTCGTCACCGACGCTGCAGATGTCGAAGGGTTGCGGCGCCTCCGGCTCTACTACCTGTATCCGAGGGAGATCCGGCCGGGATTGATCGATGTCATGGCAGGGCACCCCGCAATCGCCGACTACTTCGATCTCAGCCTGCAACACGCATCGCCGACCCTGTTGCGTTCGATGCGCCGACCCGGGAGTGGCGAGAAGCACCTCGATCTCATCGAACGCATCAGATCCAAGGCGCCCGACGCAGCGCTGCGATCGTCGTTCATCGTCGGCTTTCCCGGCGAAACCGAGTCTGACTTCGGTCAGCTCGTCGATTTCCTGCAGGAAGCGCGTCTTGATTGGGCGGGGTTCTTCCCGTACTCGGCGGAGGAGGGAACGACTGCGATGGATCTCCCTGACCACCTGCCGCGCAAGGTGATCTCCGAGCGGCTGCGTCACGTGCAGCAACTCCAGGATGACATCACTTCTGCCGCAAACGCAGGCGTCGTCGGACGAACGTTTGCGGTCTTGGTCGATCAGGTCGAAGATGGCCAGCCCGTTGGTCGGTCGTACCGCGAGGCGCCCGAAATCGACGGAATGATCCTCCTCGACGGTGGCAGTCCGGGGGAGTGGGTCACCGCAACGGTGACCGGGGCGTACGGGTCGGATCTGTCTGCCGAGGTCGTCCGTGATCGTTGAGTCTCTCGCCGTGGGAACCGAGCTGCTCCTCGGGCAGATCGTGAACACCAATGCAGCGGACATCGCGAGGCGCCTGGCCGATTCGGGTTTGACCCATGTGCGTCAGTCGGTCATCGGGGACAACGCCAAGCGGATGGATGAAGCAATCGCCGCAGCCGTGTCGCGCTGTGACGCCCTGATCATCACCGGCGGGATCGGTCCGACGCAGGATGATGTCACCCGCGAGTCGGTGGCGACGGTAGCCGGTGTTCCGCTCGTGTTCGACGCAGCGTATGCCGATGTGATGCGCGCCCGGGCTGCGGCGCGGGGGCGAGAGTTCTCCGAGTCCAACCTCAAACAGGCCTACCGTCCGGAGGGTTCCGTGGTGATCGAGAACCCGAAGGGTTCCGCTCCCGGATTTCGTGCCGACATCCGGGGGTGCTTCGTGTTCTGTCTCCCCGGTGTCCCCGAAGAGATGCGCACGATGCTCGATGAATCCGTCATGCCGTTCCTGCGATCACGCTCGGGCACAGGACACGGCGTGGTCACGAGCCGGGTGTTGCGGAGTTGGGGGATGGCCGAGGCCAAGGTCGGGGAGATCCTTGACGACCTCTTCCTCGAATCCGTGAACCCGACGATCGCGTTCCTCGCGTCTGCCGGCGAGATCAAGATCCGGCTCACGGCGGCAGCCGAAACCCAGGCGGATGCCGAATCACTGATCGCCCCGGTCGAAGACGAGATCCGGCGCCGTCTCGGGGACCTCATCTTCGGTGCCGACAACGAGACGATCGAACAGGTCATCCACCAACGACTGTTGGATCGCGGCTGGAAGATCGGCTCGGCAGAATCAGCCACAGGTGGACTCATTGCGCGGCGGCTCACCATGATCGGTGGGACGAGTGCCACGTTCCGAGGGTCGATCGTCGCATACGCAACGGATCTCAAGACGAGTCTGCTCGGCGTCGATGCTTCGACGATCGTTGATTTCGGTGTCGTGTCCGAGGAGACCGCGACGGCCATGGTGCGCGGCGCGCGTCGTGCTCTCGATGTCGATGTGGCGGTTGCGGTCACGGGATCTGCAGGGCCCGAGCCCATGGAGAAGCCCGTCGGCACCATGATCGTGGCCGTCGCAACGCCGACCGTCGAACTCGTCAGGACGTTCGCGATGCCTGGAGACCGTGAGCGGGTCCGAACCTACACGGCCACGGCTGCCCTGCATCTCGTTCGAACGGCTCTTGATCGGTCGTGAATCACATGCCCGGGCTCTGATGGGGAACGTCTTCCTCGCCATCGACCCGTCGGACGAAGAACGCCATGCCATCGCGTCCGCGTTGTCGGACACGGATCTTGTCCGGGTGCTTCCGGGCAAACGGACCCGACCCCAGGCATGGCACATAACGGTGCGATTCGTCGGTGAGGCGTCCGATATCCAGGTCGAACGTCTCGCTGAAAGGGTCGAGGCGCTGTTGGATATCGACCGGTTCCGCGTGTGGGTTTCGGGTCTCGGAGCCTTTCCTCGACCGTCGAAAGCGTCGGTGGTGTATGCCGCGATCGACGATCCGGTCGGTGCGCTGGGCGACATCGCCATGGTCTGTGATGAGGCCGCGGTCGATGTGGGGTTCGAGCCCGAGAGTCGGCCGTTCGTGCCCCACCTGACGCTGAGTCGGGTCCGCCCTGTCCGCGACGTGTCGGCGATCGTGGTCGGCTTCGACGAGGTACGTATCCCGGTCGACGTCGGCTGTGTCACGATGTTTCGAACACGATCGACGAAGGACGGTCCGGTCCATGAACCGCTCCATCGTTTCGCACTGAGCACCTCCCGCTGATGCTTGCGTCTGATACGCTCCGTTTTCTGTGCCGTGTTGGTGACGAGAGGCGGGAACATGACGACACCAATCAGACTCAAAGAGGTCGACGAGGCGAACCTGCGGGCGATCATCGATCTGTCGGTGTCGGAATCCCAGAAGGCCTTCGTCGCGCCGAACGTGGTGTCGTTGGCACAAGCGTTCGTGTCGCCGAGGGCGTGGGTCCGTGCCGTGTACGCCGGGGACCAACCGGTCGGATTCGTCATGCTCTCCGACGACGATGAGAAGCCTCGCTACTACCTGTGGCGGTTCATGATCGATCAGCAGTTCCAGGGTCAGGGATATGGCATAGCGGCTTTGGAGCTCGTCCACGAGTATGTTCGCACCCGTCCGCAGGGGACCGAGATCTACCTTTCGTACGTTCGGGCCGAAGGTGGGCCCGAGGACTTCTACAAGAAGTTCGGCTACGTCGATACGGGAGAGATCCACGACGGTGAGCACGAGGCCGTCTGCAAGCTCTGACCGGGATTCGTCCGTTCCCGGGCTGTTCCGTGATCGACACCGATATCCTTGCATCGAACACGTGTTCGGTTATCCTCGCAATCACGCACGAGCGAAAATCTGTCACACGGGTCCTGTACGTTGACGGAGCACGATGAAAGGAACCGCACATGGCGACAACGCCTGACGACAAGGAAAGAGCCGAGAAGGGCAAGAACCTCGAGACAGCGATGTCCCAGATCGAGCGCCAGTTCGGCAAGGGCGCCATCATGCGGCTCGGGAACGACCAGATCCGCAAGATGGACATCATCCCGACCGGTGCCTTGTCACTCGACCTCGCACTCGGTATCGGTGGGCTTCCTCGTGGTCGCGTCGTGGAGATCTATGGACCTGAGTCATCAGGGAAGACAACGTTGGCCCTCCATGTCATCGCGGAAGCTCAACGCAACGGCGGGAACGCCGCCTTCATCGACGCAGAGCACGCGCTCGATCCGATCTATGCCCGTGCCATCGGTGTCGACATCGATGAACTCCTGATCTCGCAGCCCGACACCGGTGAGCAGGCGCTCGAGATCGCAGACATGCTGATCCGCTCGGGAGCCCTCGATGTGGTGGTCATCGATTCGGTGGCTGCCTTGGTGCCTCGCGCCGAACTCGAAGGCGATATGGGTGATACCCACGTCGGTCTCCAGGCTCGTCTGATGTCCCAGGCCCTCAGGAAACTGTCCGGGACGATCAACCGGTCCCACACGACCGCCATCTTCATCAACCAGATCCGTGAAAAGATCGGCGTGATGTTCGGGTCGCCGGAAACGACCCCCGGTGGCCGAGCCCTCAAGTTCTACTCGAGTGTTCGCATCGACATCCGACGGATCGAGGCCATCAAGGTCGGTACCGAGAACATCGGCAACCGCGTCAGGACCAAGATCGTCAAGAACAAGGTCGCACCTCCGTTCCGGGTTGCGGAGTTCGACGTCATGTTCGGTGAGGGGATCTCGCGTGAGGGCAGCCTGCTCGATGTCGCAGTCGAGGAAGGCATCGTCCAAAAGGCCGGGGCCTGGTACACCTACGACGGTGACCAGCTCGGGCAGGGACGAGAGAAGGCCAAGGATCACCTCCGCCAGAATCCCGAGCTCGCCATGCAGCTCCAGGACCAGGTGCTCCGGTCCGTCGGCGTGATCGACGACGAAACCGAGAGTGAGTCGGTGAGCGAGGTCGCCAGCGATGAGGGTGAGGCCGAAGAGGAGTGATGTCGGGAGAAATCCGAAACTTTGTCGGATTTCGCGTTTCCAGAGGGTGCTCCATGCTGTAGCATCGGGAGCACAACACACACAAACACTGAAACCCAGACTATTACATGACCGAACAAGACCGAGATACGAGGTAGCAAAAGGGGCAACCCCAGCGTTCCTGATTATGTCGTGTGTGTGCCGAGCCCGGTGTGGCTCGGCACGGTCGTTTCTGGTGGACGGGAAACGAGGACGAAGTGGAACAGGTTCTGAATCTGCTCATACCGGGCGCAGTCATTGCCGCTGTCTTCCTTGCCGGTCTCGTCATCGGGCGCAAGCTCGTACGAGTACCACAGGCACCCGAGGAGATTCTCGCCGATGCGAGAATCGAGGCTCAGAAGATTCTTGCTCGTGCTGAAGAGGAAAGCCGGGCAAAGGCGGACACCTATCGCGACCGCGAGGAAGCAACGCTCGAGCACCGCAAGGTTGAGATCGGATCCCAGGAGGAGCGGATCAACCAGCGCGCCGCAACGTTGGAACAAAGGGCCAAGAACCTCGCACAGCGCGAAGAGATGGTGATCGAGAAGGAGAAGGCCGCCTCGGAGGCGACTTCGGAGGCGGCTCGACTCGCTGAGGATGCTCGACTGGAACTTGAGGCTCTCGCGGGCTTCGACAGCAAGGCGGCGAAAGCCGAACTACTCGAGAAGGTCGAGGACGAGGCACGACGAGACGCGATGGTTCTTGTTCGCGACATGGAGACCCGAGCCAGGGAGGAGGCCGAACGGCGCTCCCGGCGGATCCTCGCCACGGTGATCCAGCGCATGGCGTCCGAAGCCGTATCCCAGGCAACCGTGTCTGCGGTCGTGATCCCGTCTGACGACATGAAGGGTCGAATCATCGGGCGCGACGGTCGCAACATCCGCTCTTTCGAAGCAGTGACCGGGGTCGATCTGATCGTCGATGACACACCCGAGACGGTGAGCGTTTCGACGTTCGACCCCGTCCGGCGTGAAATCGCCCGTCGCACGTTGGAACGGCTGGTTGAGGACGGGCGCATCCACCCGACCTCAATCGAAGAGGCGTACGACAAGGCGAGGGACGAAGTCGAGCAGTCGATCCGTGATGCCGGTGAATGGGCGATGCTCGAGGTCGGCATCAACCGCCTCCATCCCGAGCTCACCACGCTCATCGGCAGGCTCAAGTACCGCACCAGCTACGGGCAGAACGTCCTCGACCACCTGGTGGAGTCGGCCCACATCGCCGGCATGCTGGCTGCTGAGCTGTCGGTCGATGCAGCCGAGGCGAAACGCGCCGCGTTCCTCCATGACATCGGCAAGGCCGTCAGCCACGAAGTCGGAGGGTCGCACGCTCTGATCGGCGCCGAGATCGCCCGTCGTTTCGGTGAGGATGCGGCCGTTGTCCACGCGATCGAAGCGCACCACAACGAGGTCGAGCCGCGGACCCTCACCGCAGTGCTCGTCCAGGCAGCGGACGCTGTGAGTGCTGCGAGGCCAGGCGCCCGCAGGGAGGCTCTCGAGTCGTATGTGCGTCGGCTCGAACGCCTTGAGGAGATCGCTCGCAACTTCGACGGTGTGGAGAAGGTCTACGCGTTGCAGGCCGGGCGTGAGGTCCGTGTTGTCGTCGACCCGGGTTCGCTTGACGATCTCGGTTCCCGTGACCTTGCTCGGAGCATCGCAAGGAAGCTTGAGAACGACCTACAGTATCCCGGTCAGATCGAGGTCACGGTCATCCGTGAGTACCGGGCGAAGGATTACGCCCGCTAGGTCGCTGGAGCATCATGTCCGAAGTCACATTGCTCGGAATGCCGGGTGTCAAAGAGGTGCGCCCGCGCACGCGTGAGGGCCAGACCTACTACGTGCGGACTTTCGGGTGCCAGATGAACGAGCACGACTCCGAGCGGATCGCCGGACTGCTCGAGTCCGATGGGATGGTTCCGACGGGTGGCGCCGATACCGCAGACCTGATCGTGCTGAACACCTGCACGATCCGTGAGAACGCCGATACCAAGCTGTACGGCTATCTCGGTTCATTGAAGAAACTCAAGGACGAGCGTCCGAATCTCAAGATTGCCGTCGGTGGCTGTTCTGCCCAGAAAGAGCGCGACACCATCCAGGAGCGCGCCGGCTGGGTGGATGTGGTCTTCGGCACCCACAATGTCCACCGGGTGGTCGATCTGCTCGATCATGCCGATGAGTGGGGACCCGTCACCGAGATATGGGATGAAACGAGGACCATCGATGACATCCCGAGCGGCCTGCCGGTACACCGCGAGTCCGAGCACTCGGCATGGGTGACGATCACCATCGGCTGCAACAACTCATGCACATTCTGCATCGTTCCGATCGTGCGCGGTGCCGAGATATCACGCAGACCCGGTGACATCATCCGTGAGATCGAAGCGTTGGCCTCCCAGGGCGTCAAAGAGGTGACGTTGCTCGGCCAGAACGTGAATTCGTACGGGCGCGACCTCGATCTCAACGGACGCAAACCCCTCTTCGCCGACCTTCTGCGGCGGGTCGGCGATGTTGCTGGCATCGAACGGATCCGATACACATCGCCGCACCCGAAGGACTTCCGTGAGGATGTGGCGTATGCGATGGCTGAGACCGACGCCGTGTGCGAGCAGATCCATTTTCCACTCCAATCGGGCAGCGATCGCATCCTTGCCCGGATGCATCGCGGATACACCGCTGACCGATTCCTGTCGAAGCTCGAGATGATGCGTGCGATCGTCCCCGATCTCGCGTCCTCCACCGACGTGATCGTTGGCTTTCCCGGCGAGACCGAGGAGGACTTCCAAGCGACGCTCGACGTCATGGCGGCGGCTCGATTCGACAACGCGTACATGTTCCAGTTCTCTCCGCGTCCGGGGACGCCGGCAGCAGACATGGAGGATCAGATCGCGCCCGAGGTCGTCCAGGAACGATTCGGACGGTTGACGGCGCTCCAGGACGCGATCACGGCGGAACGCAACCGCGAACAGGTGGGTAAGCGTGCCTCCGTGATGGTCGAGGGTCCGTCGAAGAAGAATCCGGATGTGGCGACGACCCGAACCCGGGGCAACCGCATTGTGCACATACCCGGCACATGGGAACCGGGCACCTTCCTGACGGTGGACATCGTTGACGCGGCTGCCCATTTCCTCGTGGGGGAGCTGGCTTCCTGAACGTCGTGGCGATCGTCGGACATACGGCCTCCGGCAAGTCGGAGGTCGCTGAGGCGGTGGCGGATCGATTCGGTGCCCACATCCTGTCGGTCGATTCGATGCAGGTCTACCGCGGTATGGACATCGGGACATCGAAGCCGTCGACCGAAACCCGTGATCGGATTCCCCACCACATGGTCGATGTCGCCGATCCTTCCGACGAATTCACCGTCACCGAGTTCCAGAACATGGCCAGGTCCGTGCTCGATCGCCTTGGTAGGCATACGCGTGTCGTCATCGTCGGCGGTTCCGGACTCCACTACCGCGCCGTTGTCGATCCCATGACCTTTGCACCCACAGACGCAGCAATCCGGGCAGACATCGAGACGATGCCGACTGCCCAGGCTCGCGAGGGGCTTCTCGGTCTCGATCCCGATGCCGCCGAGCACGTCGACATGGACAATCCGCGGAGGGTCACTCGCGCCCTCGAGATTGCGAAACTGACGGGAGAGACGCCCACGTCTCGTCATGGCACCCCGGAGGCAGAGGCGGTGCGACAGTATCGACCCCTGATCGAACACGTCGCTCTCGGTCTCGATGCCGACGAGGAGGCGCATTCGAGGTCCGACAGCCGATTCGACCGGATGATGGCAGATGGGTTTCTGGCCGAGGTGGAGGCACTGGAGCCCCTGCTCGGGCGCACAGCAGCCCAGGCAGTGGGATATCGTGAACTGCTCTCCGTGATTCGTGGCAACCAGACGGTGGGCGAAGCCGTCGAATCTGCAAAGGCGGCGACGCGGTCGCTGATCAAGCGGCAGCGGACCTACTTTCGACGCGATCCGCGCATTGCATGGATGGCATGGCAGGATGACAGCGACGACCGCATCGAAACGGTCATACGGCATGTGGAAAGGACGACATCGTGGACTTCGTGAAGGTTCAGGGCCTCGGCAACGATTTCATCGTGTTCGACGGACCATTCGAACCCGCTGCCGACGATGTTGTTGCATGGTGTGATCGGCGCTCTGGGATCGGGGCCGATGGAGTCCTCGTGATCGAACCCACCGGCGACGATCACGTCAGGATGCGGTACTGGAACGCGGACGGTGGTGAGGCCGAGATGTGTGGCAATGGACTGCGATGCATCGCGCGACTGTCGTACGAACGCGGTTGGGTCACGAGACCTGAATTCATCGTCGACACAGCGGTGGGGGAGCACCCGGTGCACGTCAAGGGTGACACCGTGCGGGCGTTCGTGGGTGTCCCCATGGGATACCGGACCGAGACCCTGTCGGTGGCGGGGGAGTCGATCCATCCTCTGTCGATCGGCAACCCACATGCAGTGATCTTCGTGGAGGACGTCGATGATGCCGCCGTCGACACGATCGGTCCGGCCGTTGAGAACGACCCGCTCTTCCCGAACCGCACCAACGTCGAGTTCGTCGAAGTGCTCGAAGACGGTGAGGGCATCAAGGCGCGGATCTGGGAACGGGGTGTGGGGGAGACCCAGGCATCGGGTACCGGCGCCACAGCATCGGCGTACATGGCGCACAAGGTCCACGGCCTCGAGCAACCGGTGCGTGTACACCTTCGTGGGGGCGAGCTGGTGATCTCGATCGACGACAAAGGCGCTTGGATGGAAGGTCCCGCCGAAATCGTGTTCAGCGGGTCGATCGGCTGAGCTCCGTCAGTCGATCCGTCGGAGGACCGCCACGACGACACCGACGATCGTGACACCGTCGGTGAACACCATCGGTTCGTAGCTGTCGTTCTCGGGATGGAGCACGATGCCGACGTCGTTCTTCTCGAAACGCTTGACGGTGGCTTCCTCGCCGTCGACCAACGCGGCGACGATCTGGCCGTTCCGGGCAGTCTCCTGCTTCTGGACCACCACATAGTCACGATCGAGGATGCCTGCATTCATCATCGAATCCCCTCGGATCCGCAGCATGAACACGGGTTCCTGACCGACGAGCTCGGTGGGAAGGGGATAGACCTCTTCGATGTCCTCCTCGGCGAGGATCGGTGACCCTGCAGCAATGTGCCCGACGAGTGGGACATCTCGGATGGCCGCCCGAGAGATGTGGATGGCACCGTCGGGTTCGATGACTTCGATGGCTCGTGGCTTGGTTGGGTCGCGGCGGATGTACCCCTCGGCAGCCAGTGTCGAGAGGTGGCTGTGCACCGTTGATGGGGAGCTCAGACCGACTGCGTCACCGATCTCCCGCACGGATGGTGGGTACCCGCGTTCGGCAACCGTCGCGCTGATGAGGTCGAGAATCTCCCGCTGCCTGCTGGTGAGCGTTGTCCGTTCTGCCACGTGGCCTCCTTCGTCGAGCGCAGGTTAGCGGGTTTTCGGTTCGGGACCAAACATATGTTCGATTACGTCTTGACAATCGAACAGACGTTCGATATGTTCATGTCATGACCGAACAGGTGTTCGGTCGGGTGGTGGCCAGACTGTGAAACCTGGGCACACGACTGGAGAGCGATGCGGCGCCCCCGGGTCTCTCGAAAGTGTCACACCCGATCCGTACCTTGGTCATAGGAGCTGAAAGGCTCCGTCTGGGCAGTTCGAGGTACAGGAGTCGAAATCATGACATCAATCGCAAGCGCACGAATTCGGGCGCTCTCCATCATCTCCATCACGGTCGTTGTCGTGCTTCTTCTCCTGGCCTCGGCTGTGCAGGCCACACCCGAGCCCACGGAGACGTTCGAGTATCGGGTCCGTGGCGGTGACACGCTCTGGCAGATCGCCGCCGATTACGGACCCGAGAGCATGGATCGTCGGGCCGTCGTCGCCATCATCAAGCGGATCAACGAGGTCGACGCCGGAGCCCTGCAGGTCGGCCAGGTTCTCGAGATCCCCATCACTCGGAACTGATTCTGCGGGTACGGCCGTCGTCCTGCGTCCCTGCGACGCCGGCACGGGCCGGCGACTCACCCGGCTGGCGCCCTGCAGCATGATTCTGTGCGGGAGTATCGTGGGGCGATGCGTTGCCCACTGTGTACCACCGACGACACCCGCGTGGTCGACAGCCGTTCGGCCGATGAGGGCCGAGCGACTCGTCGCCGACGTGAGTGCCCACGATGCGGGCACCGGTTCACCACATTTGAGCGGCCCTCGGTCGTGGTCGTCATCAAACGGGACGGGCGTAGACAACCATTCGACGCTTCCAAGGTGAAAGTCGGCGTCGAGATAACCCTCGCGGATCGCCCGGTTCCCCAAGATGCCGTCGACGACTTGGTTGCCACCGTCGAGCGGGCAGCGTATTCATCACAGGGGTCCATCCACGCGGACGACATCGGTCGTATCGTGCTCGACGGGCTCAGGGACCTCGATGAGGTCGGCTATCTTCGGTTTGCGTCCGTGTACAAGGAGTTCAAGGATGCGAGCGATTTCGAACGAGAGGCCGCGTCGCTCGAGGCTGAGCCGGTCGATTCCGACTGAGTGGCGTCAGGACTGGGTGAGCAGCGTCATGTGCGTCTCAAGATCGACGGCATATGACACGATCCGCTGATCGGCCTCCACACGGAAAGTGGCAAGCGCCTCGCCGTTGGTGGCGTTGAGCGCCGCTCGCATGTCCTCGAATTCGTCGATGAGTTCCTGGGCGCGCTGTGGGTCCTCGCCTGTCAGTGCGGCGAGGTACTGGTTCTGCCACGTTCCGTAGAGCTGATGGCTGGCGATGGCCTGATTGCGGACCGATTCGAACGTCGGGTCCTCGGGCAGTTCGGCCACGACGGACGCATCATCGGCGAGTGACGCTGCGAGCGTGATGCTCAGGGTGCTGATGGTTTCTGTCTGTGCCGACGCTGGCAGGTTCCCCGGAGCCATGAGGGCTGGGATCGACACGCGGTAGATGTAGCCGTTTCCGAGGTGCTTTGCGAGGTCGGACCCGTCCTTGCCGAGCAGGAGCGTACGTTCCTGGAGCGGGACGAGATCGTCGATGGCGCCCTTCGGTACGAGTGGGAACACGGACGGCAGTGGTTCCGATGCGGCCTCCTGCATCGCGAATGCGAGCGTGTCGAGCTGGGCGATCGCGGGGATGGCATCGGCGAGCTGGTCCGTCCCTGAGGCAGGGTTCGTGATGCTGTCGAGGGCAGACTGGGATAGGGGGAGGTGGTTGCGCACCGCCGATGTGGAATCGTAGAAGTCCTGTCGGACGGTCAGGGCTTCGGCCTCGGTGGCTCTCGGTAGCCAGAAAGCGGCGATCGCCACGATGATCACCAGCAGCACGAGGACCCCGAGCACCGGCCACCGGAAGGACCGGTTCGTCTTCACTTTGTCCGACAGCTGGGGATCGACGGTGGGCGGCGATGTCGGGGGGTGCTGTGGCACGGGTGCTGCTGCTGTTGTGATCGGTGTCGTGGGTTCTGCTGACCGCGGAGTCGGAACGGTCATCGGCATCGTCGGTGCGGTGGCCGGGCGAGCCTTGGGTGCACCGGCGAATGCTTGCCCTGGCAGGGGGGCTGCGAAGGTGGCATTCGCCGTGCCCGGGTTGCCGTCGAAGGAGGAGAACGTGATCTGGGTGGTCCTGGTGATTCTCGTGATGTCGCGTTTTGCGTCCGGTGCGACCTTGTCACCTTGCGCAGCCTTCGGCGGACCGTCGCTTACGACCGTTTCCTGTTCAGAGAATGCCGCGTCCGGTCTGACGATTTCGTTCTCCTTGGTCAGCTCGGCCAGGGCGTCGGACCCCGTCGGTGAGGGCGGTGTCGCTCCGACCGCCTCGAGAAACCACGAACCGTCGTCGTGTCCGCCGCCGCTCTGTTTCGCCATGTGTGCCAACTCCGTGGGAGAATCCGCACATGAAGATACCTGTGGTTCGAACTCACGCACGGATTCCGATGCTCGCCCGGGCCCATGAGGGCGATGCGGGGGCCGATCTGGCCGCAGCCGAGTCGGTGACGATTCCACCTGGTGGCCGTGCGCTGATCGGCACCGGGCTGTCGATGGCCATCCCGACCGGCTACGCCGGATTCGTGCTGCCGAGGTCCGGCCTGGCCATCAAGCTCGGGGTGACGGTGTCCAACGCCCCGGGACTCATCGACTCGGGTTATCGGGGAGAACTGCGGGTCGGGCTCACCAACCACGGGGACGAACCCTTTGAGGTGCGCATCGGTGATCGGATTGCTCAGCTCGTGATCATGGCGGTTGAGGAGCCCGAGTTTGTCGATGTGGAGACGCTCGATGACACACATCGCGGTGCTGGTGGGTTCGGATCGACCGGCGTGTCAGGGTCATAGAAAGAACAGCTGCGTGATACCATCACGCCTGCGCGGACGTAGCTCAGCTGGTAGAGCGCAACCTTGCCAAGGTTGAGGTCGCCGGTTCGAACCCGGTCGTCCGCTCGGAAGGGAAAGGCGGTCTCGCGGCCGCCTTTTCCGTTCGGCGACGTGGCCGAGTGGCTAGGCAAGGGTCTGCAAAACCCTGTACGCGGGTTCGAGTCCCGCCGTCGCCTCCAAATCGTGTTTCGAGCGCCCTACTGTGCCGACTTGCGAGTGCACCACCCGGCATACCCGCCCCGTCCCGAGGGGGAAGTCACGAGATGACGATTGATCGCGATCCACCGACCGACGGCAAGGCGAGCGACCAACCCCGTTTCGGGAGGCAGCAAGCCATTGCCTCGATTCTGACCGTGGCGCTGCTCATCGTCGTCTTCGTGGTCGTTCTTCCACAGTTCGGTGACTACTCGGCAGCGTGGACGGCGATCACCACCATGGCCACGGTCGAGATCGGGTTGATCATCGCTGCCACCGGCGCCCTCATCATCGGGTACGTGTACCCCTATACAGCCGCGATGCCCGGCCTGGCTTTCCGGCACGCGTTCTACACCCGCCAGACGTCATTCATGGTCTCGAACGTGGTTCCTGCCGGAGGGGCTCTGGGACTGGCGCTCCAATTCGGCATGCTCTCGAGCTACGGCTACGCGGCGACACCCACGACGGCAGCGATCGGTATCACAGGAGTGTGGAACTCGTTGGTGACCATGACGCTCCCGCTCATCGCTGTGATCGGCTTGACCATGACGGGCCAGAGCGGCACCGATGACGTCATCAGGACGATCGCGGCAGGCGTTCTCGTCGTCGTGACGATCGGGGGCTGGGCACTCGTTCTCCGGAGTGAGACCATCGCTCGAAGGATCGGCGGATGGGCCGACTCGGTCGTCGCCTGGGTAGCAAAAGCGACCCGCAGGGGCGTCAAGGTCGACGCAGCCGAGGTCATTGCCGGATTCAGGGCGTCCATCATCGGGGTCGTATCCAACCGATGGGTGCTCATCACCATTGCCAATGTGGCTCAGCAGCTGGCACAGTTTGCGATCCTGTACCTCGCCGTTGTGGCACTCCAGGGTGGGTTTGGTGGGCCCGTGTCGCTCATGGAGGCATTCGCTGCGTTCTCGCTCGGCCGGCTGGCCACGTTCGTCCCGATCCCACCCGGTGGACTCGGGACAACCGACGCCATCATCATCGGCATGCTCGGCACGTTCGGTATGGCAACCGACTCGGCCCTGGCAGCAACGCTCGTCTGGCGGGCGGCGACATACTTCCCACAGGTCATCATCGGCGTTGTCACGCTCATCTTGTGGCGTCGGGAGCGCTCCCGGACGACCCCGACGACACCACAAGCCTGAACGTTGCGGTTTCCCGGATGCGACCGCTATCTTCCGACGACCACTGAGGGCGATTAGCTCAGCGGCAGAGCACTGCCTCGACACGGCAGGGGTCACTGGTTCAAATCCAGTATCGCCCAC
>CBDUOH010000028.1:0-25248 GCA_965368815.1 uncultured Acidimicrobiia bacterium | reverse complement strand
GATTTAGGATCTGGTATCGAGAGATGTGGGAGTTCGAGTCTCCCCACCCGCACCGAAGCGACACGACGGGCGGACACCGATCCCTAGGCTGTGCTCATGGATGCAACCCTCACCATCGCAGCACAACAGCTCAGCCGCATGCGGGGCATGACGGCGCTGTACCACCGCAGGTTCTTCTTCGACATCAATCTGACGACGGTCGTGACCTTCGCTCTCTTCATCGTCGGCTGGTGGGGCATCAGCGAGGCGTTCCTGCTCATCCCTGTTGCGGCACTGATCGGCGCGGTCCAGACCGCATTTGATGCGTCGTATCTCATCTTCGCCCGGACGTATGCAGCTCGTCTGGAAGCCTTCATCAACGAGAAGCTCGATGCTGATGTACTCGCGGCCGCGGCGATGGAGGACATCTACCTCTTCCCGCTCGGGACCCGCAAGGTCGTGACCATTCCCGTCGATGGAACCTTCTCATGGTTCGCGTTCGTCACGTTGTTCTACACCGTCGTTGGCGCCGCATCGTTCGCGTTCGGTCTTGCCCTCGGTTGGGACACACTGCGATCCGGGTCAGAGGCGCTGGGAGCCGCGTACCTGGTACTCCTGATCGGACTCGCCATAGGGGCGATCGCGACCGGAGTGTGGTGGTTCGTCGGCGGCACAGGAGAGCGACGGCTGCAGCGGGTCCTCGACGCCGCATTCGCTCAGATTGACACCGACTGACCGCCGCCACATCGGCGAAATCCGCGTCAGCTGCGTCTCCGTGCGGACTCGAACACCTCGATCGTGCGCATGCGTGCCTCGGCGTGGTCGACAATCGGCATCGGGTACCCGGAGCGAATCAGGAGCGCCGACAAACCCGGGTTCGTCGGGGCTGACTCCCACGGGTCATGGATCTCATGCCCCGACAGGCCCCGCAACTCAGGCACCCATCGCCGGATGTACTCCCCGTGTGGGTCGAATCGCCGGCTCTGCGTTGTCGGGTTGAACACGCGGAAGTACGGCGCAGCGTCAACTCCGGTGCCGGCGACCCATTGCCAGTTGCCGACATTCTGGGCCACGTCACCGTCGAGCAGGTGCCGGCGGAACCATCGCTCCCCAAGACGCCAATCGACGAGGAGATCCTTGACGAGGAAGGATGCCGCGACCATCCGGACCCGGTTGTGCATGAATCCCTCGACCGCCAGCTGGCGCATCCCGGCGTCGACCAACGGGAATCCGGTACGCCCGGCCGTCCAAGCCTCGAAACCGTCGCGATCGTTCGTCCAGGCAATCGAGCTGTATTCGTGCCGATACTCGGTATCGATGGAGTCAGGGCGATCAGCCATGACCTGCGCGTAGAAGTCACGCCACGCAAGCTGGCGCAGGAACGCACGTCGTCCCTCCGTGGCATCGCCGACCTCGACCGCAAGTCGATGCGGAGCTATCGTCCCGAACTTGAGATCGGCCGAGAGTCGGGAGGTGGCGTCCGCCGATGGATCATCCCGGAGCCTCTCGTATTCATCCACGTCCGCCAGGAACGCCTCCATGCGGCCGTGCGCTCCAACCTCACCCACGTCCGATTGCATCTCGAACAGCGGCAGTGCATCGCCGGGCACGTCCACAACGCTGGGCTGTGCAGGATCTCCGAAGAGTTCCACCGGCAGCTGGTGCCATCGCTTCCAGTACGCCGTGAACACCCGATATGGGGTGCTGTCGGATTTCAGGATCTCGCCCGGGCCATGGATGTAGGACCCTTGGTGGCGCGACACCGCGGGGAGGTTGCCCGCAACAGCCGCATCGCGCGCAAGAGCGAACGGTGAGTAGTCGTCGTTCCAATAGACGGTCTGACCGTCGGACAAGGTGGGGAGAATCCGGACAGGGTCACCCACTTCGACGCGCAGGCACCCTCCCATGGCACCGAGCGCAGCATCGAGTGCGGCCAAATGGGATCCGAGGAGGTTCCGGCGACGCTGGGACACGCGATCCCACAAGCGCGGATCGAGGATGTACAGCGCGGTGACCTCGTCCGCGTCGCGACCCGCCGCGTTCCACGCCGGGTTGTCAGCGAGCCGCAGATCACGTCGGAACCAAACGATCCCGGGCATCAGGTGGCGGCCCGCTCGGTCTCTGCCTGTTCAACGATGTGCGCGAGCATGCCACCGAAGATCGGCCCGTGGAACGGCAGGAGCACGAACCAATAGAGCCGACCCAACAGGCCCCGCGGCAGGAAGAACGCGGTCTGCGTGAGCGTCGCACCGTCGTCCGTGTCGACCGCAGTCCAAACGAGCCATGCCTCCCCCGGAAGTCGCATCTCGGCTGCGAGTTCGAGCCGATGTCCCGGGACGACATCGACGACACGCCAGAAGTCGACGGCATCCCCCTCGTGCAGGTCCGTGGGATGCCGTCGGCCACGACGGAGGCCGACACCGCCCACGAGCGTGTCGATCAGGCCCCTGATCCGCCATGCCCACCGATAGCCGAAGTAGCCGGTGTTGCCACCGACCCTGCTGAAGACGTCGAAGAGGTCACCGGCATTGGCGGTCGTGGTCATCGTCTGTGTGTCCTCGTAGACGGTTCCCCCGCTCCAGCTCGGATCCTGTGGCATCGGTCGCGCCGGAAGATTCTCGGCGTCGGTCCACCGCGTCGGAGCCCGCGCGCCGTCGGCAATCTCGGCAGCGAGCGCAACCGCCTCGGCGAAGGGGATCGGATCGACGTCGAAGCGGCGGGATGATGCGGCGTCGTGGACGACGACTTCGTTCCGCAAAGAATCCACCAATGGCCTCGCAACGCCGACCGGCAGGGGGGTCACCAACCCGACCCACAGGCTGGACAGGCCGGGCGACAGGACTGGGACCGGGAGGATGAGCCGTCGCGGCAGCCCTGCCGCTTTCGCGTACGTCTGCATCATCTCTTGATATGTCAACACGTCGGGACCGCCGATCTCGATGACGCTATGCCCCTTCTCGGCATCCGTGCATGCTGCAACGAGGTAGGCGAGCACGTCTCGGATGGCGATTGGCTGGCACCGGGTACGCACCCACTTGGGTGTGGTCATCACGGGGAGCACCTCGGTGAGGTGACGGAGCATCTCGAAGGACACCGATCCCGATCCGATGATGACGGCGGCCCTGAATTCGGTCACAGGAACGCCGAAGGAGGCCAACGTTTCGCCCACGTCGTGGCGACTGGTGAGATGGGAGGAGAGCGAGTCGGACTCTGCCCCCAGGCCACCGAGGTAGATGATCCTGCCGACGCCAGCCTCTGCCGCTGCCTCAGCGAACCGACGCGCCGCTACCTGGTCGGCTGCTTCGAAATCATCGACGGAACCCATGGAGTGGACGAGGTAGTACGCGACGTCGCACCCGGCCAGCACGTCGGCAAGATCGTCAGAAATCAGAAGATCGGCCTGCCGCACGGTGACCTGACCTCGCCACGCGCGATCTTCGAGCTTCGCCGGGTTCCTTGCGATGCACACAACTTCGTGGCCCTCAGCGACCAGGCGCGGCACAAGGCGGCCACCCACATAGCCCGTTGCCCCCGTCACAGCAGCGCGCATCACATAGTTCCTTTTTTCGTGTGCAATGAGTTCGTTGTGGCACCATGGTGTGGATGACATCGATACCACTCCCAAGCTACCAACCCCGCGACATCAGGATCGGAGTGAGCAGCTGTGTCATAGGTGAGGAGGTTCGCTACAACGGTGGTCACTCACGGCAGCGCTACCTGACCGACATCCTGGCCCGATTCGTCGAATACGTACCCGTGTGCCCTGAGGTTGAAGTGGGCATGGGCGTGCCGCGCCCCACCATCAGAATCGTGGAACTCGGGGACCGCCTCCACCTGGTTGACCCGAAGAACGACATCGATTGGACGTCTGCGATGAATCGGTTCTCTCGTCGCCGTGCCTCCGAATTGGCGGAGGAGAACTTGTGCGGATTCATCCTGAAGAAGGACTCACCGACGTGCGGTCTCCAACGTGTCAAGGTGTACACCGAATCGACGGTGCGCAAGGATGGTCAGGGCTTGTTCGCCACGGTGCTGACGGAACGATTCCCCTTTCTCCCGATCGAGGAGGAGGGCAGGCTGAACGACGCTGCCATCCGTGAGAACTTCATCGAGCGGGTGTTCGCGTACGCCCGTCTCAAGGTTCTGTTCAAGCCCCGCTGGAGGACCGCCGACGTGATCGCGTTCCACACGAGGGAGAAGCTCCTCCTCAGGGCCCATGACGAGGTCATGTATCGCGAACTCGGACGGCTGGTTGCCGATGTCGCCCGCATCCCGAGGGCTGCCTTCGCCGATCAGTATCAGGACCTCTTCATGACGGCGATGACCCGCCGCGCCACTGTGGCCAAGCACTGCAATGTGCTCCAGCACATGGTCGGCTTCCTCCGCAGGGCCAACGACGAGCCGGGCCGTGTCGAGATGGCAGAAGCCATCGCCGACTATCGAGCGGGACTGGTTCCGCTGGTGGTTCCGACCACCCTGATACGCCATCTTGCGCGCAGACACGGTCAGGAGATCTTTCTCGAGTCGTCGTACCTCTCCCCGCACCCGAAAGAATTGATGCTGCGCAATCACGTATGAGTGGCCGGGTCGGTGACGGTCATCGGGCTGTCACA
Organism: uncultured Acidimicrobiia bacterium; assembly: GCA_965368815.1. Lineage (GTDB taxonomy): Bacteria > Actinomycetota > Acidimicrobiia > Spongiisociales > UBA5794 > UBA5794. The sequence continues at coordinate 20,656 of CBDUOH010000028.1, read as the reverse complement.
CCATCGAACCTCTATTGTTTCGGGATGGCGCTCCGTCCCTATCGCAACGGCGACCTCGACCAGCTCCTCGACCTCTGGTATCGGGCATCGCTCATAGCCCATCCGTTTCTCACCGATGACTTCTTCGAGCAGGAGAGACGCCGAATCGCACAGGACTGGCTCCCGGTCGCCACGACGTCGGTGTACGAGATCGACGGACAGGTGGTCGGGTTCCTGGCTCTCATTGGCAACGAGGTCGGTGGCATCTTTGTAGATCCCGATTTCCAGGGGCGTGGCATAGGCCGGGCGTTGATGGACGATGCTCGACACGGTCGTCCGTATCTGGAGCTTGAAGTGTTCGCCGCCAATGCAAACGGACGTCGGTTCTACGCCGCGTACGGGTTCCAAGAACTGGAGCGTACCGAGGAACCTTCGACCGGCCATCCCGTTGTCCGGTTGCGGATCGACACTGCCTGAGTTTCGATCCGCAGTTCGAATCGGTGTCAGCCTTGCTCGTCCAAATGCTCAGCGAGGAGCCTGAGAGCGACCGAGCGGTGCGAAATGGCGTTCTTGGCGGCAGCGCCCATCTCGGCGAGGGTGCGCCCATCCACCTCGAAAACCGGGTCGTATCCGAATCCGCCCGTACCGCGCCGCTTGTCGATGATGACTCCGTCAAGAACGCCTTCGACCACGAGCTCAGCCCCACTCGGCGTCACGAGGGCGATGGCCGTTGTGAAGCGTGCTGTTCGATCCTCGACGCCGGCCATGGAAGCGAGCAGCTTGTCGACATTGTCGTCGTACGTTGCATCCGGCCCCGCGTAGCGAGCAGACAGCACGCCGGGAGCGCCGTTGAGCGCATCGACCTCAAGCCCCGTGTCGTCGGCGATTGCCGCGTGGCCGGTTGCAGCAACAACGGCTCTGGCCTTGAGCAAGGCGTTACCTGCGAGGGTGCTCTCCGTTTCTTCGACATCACCCCAGTCATGGCCGGTGAGCACCGGAATCGGGTTCCGAAGCCCCGCGAGGACCGCTTTCACCTCGGCGATCTTGTCGTCATTCTTCGATGCGATGACGATTCCGTGGGGGCGTTTCACGACCGGACCGAATTCTGGAGCGCTACGAGATCGGAGATCCCCGACGTGGCAAAATCGAGCATCTGGTCGAGCATCGCCCTGTCGAACGGTGCCCCCTCAGCGGTTCCCTGGACCTCGATGATGCGACCATCGCCGGTCATCACTACGTTCGAGTCGACATCGGCGGCTACATCCTCTGCATAATCGAGATCCAACAGTGCCTGACCATCGATGACTCCGACCGATATCGCAGCGATGTTGGTCACGATCGGATTCGTCGCCATCTTGCCCTCGGCGACCCACGCGTCGAACGCGTCGGCGAGGGCGATCCACGCTCCCGTTATGGACGCGGTACGGGTGCCGCCGTCGGCTTGGAGGACATCGCAGTCGATGAGCGCCGTCACCTCACCCATCGCGTCCATGTCCACGGCGGCGCGCAACGACCTCCCGATCAGTCGTTGGATCTCCTTCGTTCGCCCGCCACTGATCGAGCTACGCCTCACCCGTTGTGGACTGGAGCCCGGAAGCATCGAATACTCGGCTGTGACCCAACCGCTTCCTGAATTCCGCATCCACGGCGGAACCGAGTCTTCGAGGGCGACGGTACACAGGACACGCGTTCTGCCCATCTCGATGAGCACGGATCCCGGTGTCATCTCGGTGTAGGCGCGGGTGACCTTCACCGGTCGCAGCTCGTTCGGGTTCCTGTCCGTGCGCATTCGGTTCCAATCTCAGACGTCGAATTCCATGCCCGGTGCAGCGTACGTCACAGGACCGTCGAAACGTTCGCTGGCCTGGGCAACTGATTCGGACGGGTCCACACTGTGCCTCAGGTGCGTGAGCACCAGTTGTCCAGCGCCACCCCACGCAGCAATCTTGCCTGCCTCGTACGCAGTCAGATGGAACTCATACGTCTGGGCGGTCCGCTCGTCGATGAGAGTGGCCTCGCAGAGAAACAGGTCAGCGCCGTCCGCGACGTCCATCAACGGCCGGTTCGGACCGGTGTCCCCCGTATAGGCCAGTGTCCGGCCGCCCGCCTCGATCCTCACCGTGTTGTTGGGGACGGCGTGCTTTGCGGGACCGAACGAGACCTCGAACGGCCCGATGGTTGCAGCATCTCCGGGTCCGACCTCGTGGAACTCGAGCACATTGTGGAACGCATGCTCGCCGGTTGCGCCGGCGAAAGCCGCGAACCGTTCCGTTGCTCCCTCGGTCACGTACACGGGCACGGGTACCTGACCGGACGGTCCGTACGCCAGGTAGCCGTACAAACCGAAGAGGTCGCTCGTGTGATCCACGTGCGTGTGCGACAGGATCACGGCATCGAGCTGACCGGGGTCGACACGCGCCGCGAGCTCCATGAACGTCCCGGTTCCCGCATCGAGCCAGATGGTGGCACCGTCGTGGTCGATCAGGTACCCGGACCCGGGGTTGGTTCTCGTCGGGGTGCCAGCGGACGAACCGAGAATGGTCAGCCTCATGGTGTCCATCCCAGGATGCCGACGCCGACACCGATCGAGACCATCCAAACGATTGCGAGTGCTGTGCCGATGAAGGTTGGCATCATGAAGTTGGTGGGGAATCGGCGCCACGACCATACCGAACCGGCGATTCCGAGCACGAGAAGGGTTGTCACCACCGGTGCGGGTGCGATCGGAAACGACACGACGATCATCAGAACAGCGAAAGCCTGCAACCCGCCGCCGACAAACCCGAAGAGCTGGCGGTACGCCTCGCGGTTGTGTTCGGATCGTGCCATCGGAACGATTCTATGCCTCGACGACGACCGACACCTCGTCGACCTGATCGCCGTCGATGCGAAAACCGCGTAGGTAGGGCGTTCCCCCTACGACCGGGCCAATGATGAACTGCAACCAGTCGGGCCCGAGCGCCTCGGCGATGTCGGTCGGGGACGGATATGCGTCCGTCTTGACGTGGCTGTGGAAAACGCCTCCCAATTCGAGGCCGAGTGCCTCGCACAATCGCAATGCCCCGTGGTGCGCATCGGCGCCGATGGTGAACCGACGAGGGCTCACGGCCTCGTTCGTCATGCACACCGCAAGAGCCGGCCTTCCGGAGGAATCAAGACCTACGAGTCCACAGCCCTCGTTTGGCAGGCTCCATCCGGCGTGCCGGAACATGGCCTCGGCGATGGGACCCGGAACATGGACCCGCTCGATTCCGAGGCTCTCGAACGCATCATCGAGGTCGGCGTCATCGACCTCGACGCGCACGCCGTACCGCCTGAAGAAGCCCGGGTTGAGTCCCCCCTCGTCGTCCTGATGGACCGACGCAGCAATACCGTCTGCTGCGAGCCTGGCAACCGCGATGTCCGCGTCGGATCGAACCATGTACACCTGCACGGTGGAGCGGGAATCACTACCCGTCATCACGTCGAGGCTGCTGCGACGGAACGCACATATGCGATGAGTTCCCCGTCCCCATCGATCGCACCGTCGGGAGCAGGAAGTCGACCCCACAGCCAGTAGTTGAGCGTCACGGCGTCAAGGCTCAGCGTCGCGTCAACGTCCCCCTCGGTTGCGAAGACCAATGCCGGCTCGTTGGAGTACTCGGTTCCGCTCGACGGGGACGAGCCTGACCACGATGACGAGCGAAGGCTCCACCGTCTCCCTCCCCCGACGAGGTCCACTCGTCGCCCGCCCGACGTCACCTCAGCCCACGCAGGAGCACCGACGATGAATTCCACGAGTGCCTCTTCAACTCCGTCTGCTGCCAGCCACGCGTCGCAGGTGGGGGTCAGCCCGACGCCGACATACGCGTCGGCGGCATGAATGAGGGATTCGTGTGCCATTCTCCTGACCCACCACTGCACCGTGTGGTCATGCTCGCACCAGGTGTAGACGGGCCGATCCATGTCGGCGGACGCAAGGACATCCACGAGTGCGTCAAGACTGTCGGCAAGGACCCCGACGACCTCATCCCCTGTGGCGTCACGAACCTCTGTCGGATACGGCGGGCTTGCATCGGTCCAACCGTCGGCGATCGTGGTCGTCTTGTGTTGATAGACCGCTGCGGTATGTGCGGCGAGTTCACGCATCCGCCATCCGGGACATGTTGGTATCGGTGTGTCGAGATCCGACGATCTCACGACGGCAACCAACTCCGATCCATGCTTGCGGGTTGCACCGAGGAAGTCGCGCTCGCCTACCACGCGCCGCCCCCACCGCCCCCACCGCCGCCGCCACCACCACCGGAGAAGCCACCTCCACTTCCACCGGACGACGGTGGCGTGAAGGCTCCCGAGAGCGCCGAGGAAATACCGGAGAACGCATTCTGGGTGTGACCGCCCGTGTGCCCGTGGGATCCGTACCAAAAGATGGTCGAGCTCGTTTCGAGTTCCGGTGGAGCGTGGAGTCGAGCCTGTTCCAGCACCTCTTCGGCCACACCGAAAACGATCGCATAGATCAGGAGTTGGTCCCACAAAGCCAAGGAGATGGTCGGTGCGTCCTGCATCTGCGAAAAGTCCTGCAGGTACCGCTTGAACGCAAACCATCGTTCGGCTTCGAGGGCGCCGGCCGCCGTGCGTTTGACCCGTACACGCCGGAACATCAGGAAGGCTGCCAACAGCAGCGTCCCGACGACCAAGCCGACGATGATGAGCACGGCCATGTCGATGCCGCCTGGCTGGTCACCAAGGAGCCCGGGCAGGATCAACCATGCGCCCCCGGCAACGATGGCAGCGAGAATCACTGTCAGGACTGAAGCGGTGTTGCCTGATGTGTCGAGGAGCTTCTTCCGTCCGATCGCATCGAGGACGTCGGACTGGTAGACGTCGTAGGTGTTCGCATTCGAGGCGGCGTCCTCACGGATGCGATCACGGAAGTTCGTCAGTGGCTCCGGCCCGTCGGACAGCACGCGTTTGACCACTGTCATCACGTCTTGTTCGAAGTCACGGAGTCCGGTGGTCTTGTCACCCAGGGAGAGCTCGAGGTCACTGATCGTCTCCTTGCGTAGACCACCCCACGTCGAGGAGACGACTTGGGTGGGTTCCGCCTTTATCGCCCCCTGCCGGATCAGCTCGAACAGGGTGGCTGTGAACTCCTTTTCCGTCACCTTGCCCTGCGACAGGAGCGCCCCAACCTCTGCGGGATGAAGGTCTGTGGGTGGACCGTGTTCGTAGTCGAGGTCGTAGTCGACCTTCGGTTCCTTCCCATAGCGAAGGTACGTGACGAGGCCAAGGCCGAGCCCGATCACGAGAACCGCACCGACGCCGATCAGGAACCCGATGAAGGCATTTCTTTGTGCTGCTTCGACATCCTCAGCGAACTGCGTTTCTTCCGCCTTGATCCTTTCGAGACCGTCCCCTGAGACGACCCTGGCGCCGGCCGAAGACGAGATGAGGCCGGAGGGGAATACGGATCGCAGTTCGACCCATCGCTCGGCCGGAACGTCGTTGGCCTCAAGCGTCGGAGAGACGCCGTCGTCGCCGAGGCTGGTCGACCCATTGATCCCGAAGGGGTGTCCCCAGACGAGGACGTCCCCTGGTTCCGGGTCCCCCGGTAGGTGGATCCGCGCGTCGAGACGATCGACACCGACTGCCCACTGATCACCCCACACCTGGACATTGACGTCAACGACGTCGTCATAGACAGAAGCGACACCAAGCATGGTGTATGCGATCGTGAAGGTGCGGAGGGTGTCGGTCGACGAATGGTGCCACACGATCCGCACGGCACCGGGAATCGGCTCGATGCCGTATGTACCTGCAGGCGACGAGCAGCCAAGCGTGGTGCAACCACCAAGGGTGTATGGCCCGGAACTGTCGGACACCACGGCTCCGGCTATGGATTCGTCGGTCCGCAAGGGGATGTCGCGGTATGCGCCGGTGAACGACCCATCGAAATCGAACGTGATCGTCTCGACAACGGCGAGCGAACCGTCAGCATTGACCGTGATATCGACATCGGCATCTGCGATCCAGAAGGATTTGGCGAAAGCCGCCGTGGCAGGAACCACGACGAGTGCAGCGGTGATCGCCAGGAACGCAAGCCACGAACCGGCTCGTCGGAAGCGCATGGCGCTAGAAGTTGACTTCAGGAGCGGTGTCGGCGAGGCCGACAGCGTCGTAGAGCTCGCGTGCCTTGAAGCCTGTCACCGCAGCGACGATGTTCGACGGAATCCGCTGCACCGCGTTGTTGAACTTGAGCACGGTGTCGTTGTAGATCTGGCGAGAAACCGAGATCTTGTTCTCGGTGTCCGTCAGGTCCGCCTGCAGACTGGCGAAGTTCTCCGACGCACGGAGTTCCGGGTAGTCCTCGGCCACGGCGAACAGCTGACGCAATGCCGATGTGAGGAGGTTGTCGGCGACAGCCTGCTCACCGGGGCTCGAAGCGCCCGAAGCTGCCGACCGCGCTTCGGCGACGGCCTCAAAGGTCTTGCTCTCGTGCGAGGCATAGCCCTTCACCGTCTCCACCAGGTTGGGGATCAGGTCATATCGACGCTGCAGCTGGACATCGACCTGCCCCCACGCGTTGTCGACGCGGTTGCGCAGGCCGACGAGCGAGTTGTACGTCATGACGAACCAGATGATGACAATGAGAGCGGCTACGCCGCCGATGATGTACCACATGGTGGCGAGTGTAGACATGGCGGTGCCGGCGCGGTGGTACCAGGAAGCTCTTGACGCGAAAGAACCCGGAGCATCTTCGTCGAATCAGGGATTCGGCGCCGCACGGGACCGTCGTGCGGATCTCCGGGTTCCGGTGGTCCGAGTTGAAGTCGCTACCTACCTCGGATGAGGAGCACGACCTCGCTGTTCACAGCTGGCCGGCTAGCGCTCGGCCACCTCCGGGGTCCTACAAGAACTATGCATGTTTGGACCACCTCCTTTCTCCGTAGCGGCATCGTACCATCGCCGTTCGGATGCAGGAACGAATTCCGCACGAGGTTCGGTCGTCCCATTCTTGGGTAGTGTGATGGGGTTGGATACAGGGAGACGACGGTGACAAAGAGCATCGGGATTCTGACGGCCGGAGGTGACTCCCCCGGTCTCAATGCCGCAATCAGAGCGATCGGGAAATCGGCCATCCGCAGTCACGGGTGGAACGTGATCGGCTTCAAGGACGGATTCCGGGGTCTCATGCAGAACCGGATCATGCGCCTCGACACCGAACTTCTCAGCGGGATCCTGACACGCGGCGGAACGATCCTCGGAACGGGACGGGACAAGCCGGACCGGATGGAGGTCGGGGGGACGGTCCTCGACATGACCGATGTGATGCTCGAGAACTTCGAGCATCATCACCTCGATGCCCTCATATGCATCGGCGGAGGCGGTACGCACAAGAACGCCCTGAAACTTGCCGACAAGGGACTCCCGGTCATCACAGTCCCCAAGACGATCGACAACGACCTCGTTGAGACGGACGCGAGCCTCGGTTTCGACACGGCACTCGGCATCGCCACCGAAGCCGTGGACCGATTGCACTCGACCGCCCACAGCCACCACCGCATCATCGTCGTCGAAATCATGGGGCACAACGCCGGCTGGTTGACACTCGGTGCTGGCCTCGGCGGAGGTGCAGACGTCATCATCATCCCTGAGATCGCGTACTCCGTCGACCGGATCGGTGAAGCGATCGCGCTGCGCCAATCATCGGGATCGACGTTCTCGATCGTTGCCGTCGCCGAGGGCGCCATGAGCGCGAACCTGGCGTCGACCATCACACGGATCTCAGACAGCGGAGCCGATGACACCAAACAGCAGATCAAAGACGCGCTCGCTGACCGCAAGACCACCGTCCAGATCGCCGGGGAGCTCGAGGAACTGACAGGGCTCGAGGCTCGCGTCACCATCCTGGGTCACGTGCAGCGTGGCGGAGCACCCTCGGCTCGCGATCGCATCCTCGCAACGAAGCTCGGCGTCGGGGTCACGAACGCGGTGGCCGAGGGGTTGTCGAGTGTCATGGTGGCCTCCGACGGGGAGGGCACCAGGGCCGTCGACCTCGCATCGGTCGCGGGCAGAACCCATCTGGTCCCCAGCGACCACACGTGGGTGCAGTCTGCGAGGTCGCTCGGCGTGTGCATGGGCGACGCCGGATGAGCGAGGACCTGAAGCGGCGCGTGACCAGCGCCCTCGACCAGGTCGGGGCCGAGTATTCGACCATGGAGTGCGATCCCGACCTGGCGGATACGGCACAGTTCTGCGAGCACTATGGGATACCGCCTGAGCGCTCGGCGAACGCCATCATGCTCGCTTCCAAGCGCCCGGCAGGTGTCAACGCGGTGTGTCTCGTGCTTGCCACACATCGTCTCGATGTCAACGGCGTGGCCAGAAGGGAGATGGATGTCCGCAAGGTTTCGTTCGCCCCTCCGGATCTGACGGCCGATGTCACGGGCATGATCATGGGTGGGGTCACGCCGTTCGGGCTCCCCGAGGGAACGCCGGTTCTCGTCGACGCGGCAGTGATGGAGCATCCGTGGGTGATCGTCGGAGGCGGATCCCGCGACATGAAGGTGAAAGTCGATCCCGAGGTGTTCGCGCGGATGGATGACGTGCGGATCATCGAAGGACTCGCAAACCCGTCGACCTAGGGCGGCGGTCTTCGGGAGCGTTCGCCTGGACCTGAACGGAGTTCAGGCCTTCAACCGCTTCTGGAGCCGGATCTCGATGCGGGGCGAACCTTGGACCATCGGCATGCGGTCCCTCGTCTCGCGATAGCCGATCTTCCGATAGAACGCCCGCGCCCGCGGGTTCGTCTCTGCGACCCACAGGGTCGATCTCGGGGCTCCCCATCCAGCCCCCCACGTCTCGGTTGCCATCATCAGCCGTGGGGCCAGACTGGTGCCGCGAAACGAAGGCGTGACGAACACCGAGACGATGACAAGCACCTTGGTCCTGCCCTGCGGTCGGTTCAGGCCGACCGCCATCGCCACCGGGGCACCGTCGTCAGCGATTCCGACGAATGTGGCCTGCTCCTCACCGGCTGCACCGCGCTCAGCCCGTTCCATCCACAGCTCATCGGGGAACGCGGACGCTTCGTCGAGGGTGGTGATGTACGCGTCGGGAGAGTCGGCAAGCATCTCGAGTCGGATGCGCTTGATCAGCTCCCATTCGTCCGGCCGGACACGGCGGACGGATGACGACGGTTCATCCACCGATGGTCAGGCCATGCTTCGGGCGTGGCACGAGCTCACCGGGAGGATTGTCACCGGTGTACTCGACCCAGGTCATCGGTGTCTGGCCGACATCCTGGGGAACCATCGTGATGCAGTCCTTGACGGGACACACCAAACTGCACAGGTTGCATCCGACGCAGTCATCGTGCTTGATCCACACCTCGGTCTTGCCGTCGTCGGTCCGTTTGGACCCGATTGCCTGATGGGCACCGTCTTCGCATGCGATGTAGCACAGTCCGCATCCGATGCATTTGTCCTGATCGATGTCTGCCTTCAGCACGAAGTTGATGTCAAGGTTCTCCCACGTGGTGACCCGGTCGACGGACAGACCTCGCAGCTCGTTGACAGATGCGAACCCCTTCTCATCGAGGTAGTTCGAAAGCCCCTCGTGCATCCCCTCGACGATCCGGTACCCGTAGTGCATGACAGCGGTGCAGACCTGGATCGTTGTCGACCCCAACAGGATGTATTCCGCAACGTCCTGCCAGGTCTCGATGCCACCGATCCCCGAGATCGGCAGATCCGCAGTGTGTGGATCCGCAGCAATCGACGCAACCATGTTCAGTGCGATCGGCTTCACCGCCGGGCCGCAGTAGCCGCCGTGGCTCGACTTGTTCCCGACCATCGGGCGAGGGGTGAACGAATCGAGATCGACGCCTGTGATCGAATTGATGGTGTTGATCAGTGAAACGGCATCAGCACCACCGTCCTTGGCAGCCCGTGCGGCATACCTGATGTCGGTGATGTTGGGGGTCAATTTCACGAACACAGGGGTCGTCGCGGATTCCTTCGCCCACGTTGTGATGTCGCACGTGTACTCCGGAACCTGCCCCACAGCCGAACCCATGCCACGCTCGGACATGCCGTGGGGGCAGCCGAAGTTGAGCTCAATCCCATCGGCTCCGGCCTGCTCGACCTGTTTGATGATCGTGTCCCAGGCGTCAGGGTCGGATTCGACCATGAGACTGACGATGACGACGTTGTCGGGATGGCGCCGTTTGACCTCCGTGATCTCCTTGAGGTTGAGATCCAGTGAGCGGTCGGTGATCAACTCGATGTTGTTGAGGCCCATCATGCGGGACCCCTTGCCGTCGACCGATGAATACCTGCTGTAGACATTCTCGATCGGTTCGCCGAGCGTCTTCCAGACCGCCCCACCCCAACCAGCGTCGAACGCGCGCGAAATCTGGTCCCCCGTGTTCGTCGGAGGGGCCGACGCAAGCCAGAAGGGGTTCGGCGATTCGATTCCGCAAATGTTCACTGATAGGTCAGCCATCGGAACTCCTCAAACGGCCGCGGTTGCCCGCAGCTCCTCGTCGATACTGTGCGCAGCGATCTTCCCGTGCTGGACGGCGTTGACGACTTCTTTGCCTCCGTTGACACAGTCGCCGCCTGCCCACACCCTGCTGTTTCCGGTCCGATGGTGCTCATCGACCGTGACCCGTCCATCGGCATCAAGCACGACCCCATCGAGCGTCGATAGGAATCCGATGCGCTTTGCCTGACCGGTCGCCCGCAACACCAAGTCGACCGGTATCGAATACTCGGTGCCGTCGATCGGGGCCACGGCGCCGGTGTCGTCGATCTCTGTTCGGACGACGACGAGCCGCTGAACGGAACCTTCACCCTCGATGCGCACCGGGGCGCTCCAGTGGATGAACTCGACACCGTGTTGGAGCGCCCGTTCCACGTCGTGGGGATAGCCACCCATCTGTGCTCGGCCCCTGCGGTACACCAGGTAGACACGATCCGCGCCCGACATCGCTGACTGGGTGACGGCATCGACTGCGGTGTTGCCACCGCCGATGACTGCCACTCGCTTGCCTGCCACGTCGGCCGTCCCTCGTCTGACGTCGGCGATGAAGTCGAGCGCATCACCGACGCCGGCCAGGTCCTCGCCCTCAAGACCGAGCTCAGGGACAGATCCGAGACCGACGCCCACGAAGATCGCGTCATGCCGGTCGACGAGGTCATCCACCGTGACGTCATCACCCACGGCGGTGTTCGACCGGATCTCGACACCGAGGTCCTGGATGAAGGCGACCTCACGGATTGCTGTCTGCATGTTCATCTTGTAGTTGGCGACCCCGTACGTGTTGAGGCCACCAGGCTCGGGATTGGCGTCGTAGATCACGACGGAATGGCCGCGTTGTGCCAATTCTGCACCTGCAGACAGGCCTGCTGGGCCCGCTCCGATGATGCCGACGGATCGGCCGGTCGGTGGTGCGACGGTCAGTATCCGTTTCCCTCCGAACACCACATCATCGGTCGAGAACGCCTGGAGCCGACCAATGTCGATCGGGCGTTCGTGCAGTTCATTGAGAACACACGCACCGGCGCACAGCACTTCCGTCGGGCACACACGCGCACATGAACCACCGAGGATGTTGGACGACAGGATGGTCCGGGCAGAACCGGTGAGATCACCCGTCGTGATCTGCTTGATGAACCGAGGCACGTCGATACCTGTCGGACACGCACGCGTGCACGGTGCGTCCCAACACATCAGGCATCGATGTGCCTCGACGAGGGCCTCGTCCCAGGTCATTGTCGGCCCCGGTTCGAGTGCCGAGGCATGACCGTTCAGTGCTTTCGTCTGATTCATACCCGTCCCATCCTGTCGTTCAGGCCAATGACCGTTCGGCTACTCGCCACCCTCCTTGAGTTCGATGGTCCTGGGAGACCAACTCGCTCCAACAAGGTCCAGACCGTCGGCCTCCAGATTGGCGATCGCCTCTTGAGCGATATCCGTACGGTACGCGCCGTCCGTCGGGGCTGACGAGAGAATGCCCTCGGAGACTGCCACGGCGATGGTCTGATCCCACAGCGACTGCTGCATGAGCCCAGCCTTGCCTGATGCGGGCCAGATCAGGTTGTTGATCTCGTTGAGCATCCACTCCTGGTGTGATGTTCCCAGCGTGGGTCCTGCATCGAGCACGTTCTGGACACACTCATCGAAGTTGTCGCGGCAGAACACCCATCCTCGCAGCGATGCCTCGACGAACTTCACTGCCGTCTCGCGATAGGCACTGTCGGATTCGAGTTTGTCTGCATCGGCCCAGATTGCGTCCTGAAGCATCGCCGTACCGACATCGTTCCAGTCGATGACAACCAGATCCTCGGGCTGGTACAACTCACCGGTGTCAGGGTTGATCGTCTCGAGTACCTGGGCATATTCGTTGTACGTCATGGCCTGTGCAGCATCGATGTCGCCGCTGAGCAGCGCGAGCATGTCGAACTGCTGCTGGACGAGTTCCACATCCGAATCAGGATCGAGCCCCGCGCTGCGGAGACCTGCGAGCAACTCGAATTCGTTGCCGAATCCCCAGTTCCCGACCTTCTTGCCTGCGAGGTCGGCAACGCCCGAGATCCCGGAATCTGCGAACGACACCTGCAGTGTTGCGGACCGTTCGAACACCTGGGCGATGTTCGTGATGTTGAGACCTTCCTCTCTCGGCACGAGCCCACGCGGGACCCACGAGATGGCGAAGTCCGCCGCACCAGAATCAAGGACCGTGGCTGGGACGATGTCGACACCGCCTTCGAGTATCTCGACGTCGAGACCGGCATCCTCATAGAAGCCTTGGGCCAACGCGGCGTAATAGCCCGCGAACTGGGCCTGTGTGAACCACTGCATCTGGAGCTTGACCGGAGTCAGCTCACCACTGTCTCCTCCATCGTCAGAGCTACATGCCGTTGCGATCATTGCGACGACGGCAAGGACGATCAGCCATCGTGCGGTTCGTTTCCGTGTACCACTCAGCATTCAGTCTCCTCACTTTCAAGCGACCCGGGGTGCATCTAGGCGTCCACGAGCCGGTGGTCGGTTCGCCATGGTGTGGCGATCTTCTCAAAGCCTCCACTCAACAAGTACAGCAGGATGCCGAGCACGCTTCCAGCGAGAACCGCTGCCCAGGCGTCCGCGTACCGCGTCAAACCCGCATTCTGCACGATGAGGGGACCAAGAGCATCCTGCCGTCCTCCGAAGTACTCGGCGACAATCGCACCGATCACGGCGAGGGACGAAGCAATCTTGAGTGCGGTGAAGAACAGGGGAAGAGCGTTCGGGATCCGGACCATACGGGTCAGTTCCCAATCGGACGCTGCGTACGATCGCATGAGTTCGATCTCGGTGCTCCCGACATCCGTCAGCCCTCTCGTCGTGTTGATGAAGACGGGGAAGAACACCAGGATCACCACGATCGCTTGATTGGACGCAGGTGAAAGCAGCCCGTACCAGGCGTTGAATATCGGAGCCAGCGCGATGATGGGGATGGCGTTCAGCGATATCGCGAGCGGTGTCAAGGTCTCGTTGGCGAGGCGGAACCGTGAGACGAGCAAGGCCCACACAACCCCGAGCGCCACACCGATGACAAGTCCGGTGACGACGATGAATCCGGTACTGAGCGTCGCCGTCCATATCACGGACCAATTCTCGAAGAGTGATGCAAGGATGCTGCTCGGTGGCGGGAGCACGAAGCCGTCGGGGTCTGCGACGAGCAACGCGAGCTCCCACGTTGCGAGACCAACCACTCCCAGTGTGATGGCCGGCATCGGACCTCGATGGAAGAACTTCATGGCATGTGCTCGAATCGCAACGCCTCGCGCACATCCGTGACCCTCGCGAAGAACGCTTGGGACTCGCGGGTCTCGAAGTCTCGGTGTCCGAGATCGATCTCGAGATCGGCAGCAATCCTGCCAGGGCGCGGAGACATGACAACCACGCGGGTTGACACGTAGACCGCCTCGGGAATCGAGTGAGTCACGAACACCACCGTTGTCCCGGTCTTCCCCCAGATGTCGAGGAGCTCGGTCTGCATGTGTTCCCTCGTCATCTCGTCGAGCGCTCCGAACGGTTCATCCATCAGAAGCAGAGAGGGCTGGAACGACAGCGCTCGGGCGATCGCCACCCGCTGCTGCATCCCTCCCGAGAGTTCACGCGGATAGTGGCCCCCGAACTCGGGAAGCTTGACAAGCTCGAGCATCTCGGCTGCACGCGCTTTGCGGTCGGCCTTCGACCAGCCCATCAGTTGGAGCGGTAGCTCGATGTTCTCGGTGACCGTTCGCCAATCGAACAGACCCGACGTCTGGAAAGCCATTCCGTAGTCCCGATCGAGCCTGGCCTGCTCGGCAGTCTTTCCCTTCACCGTCACCATCCCCGATGAGGGCTTCGTCAATGCTCCGATCAGCCGCAGCAACGTCGACTTGCCACACCCGGACGGGCCGATGAGCGACACGAACCCACCGGATTCGATCGACAGGTCGATCGAATCCAGCGCATGGACCTCGTTCGGACGCCCGGCGTTGAACACCTTCGACACATTCTCGATCGAAACCGCGACCGTCGGGTCCGTCATGTGATCACCGCTCTTCCCTGTTTCCGTGCCGTGAACACATATTCGAATGCCGTGACGATGGCGACCGCGACGATCCCGAGCATCGCCGCGCCGATCACCGTTGCGTACAATCGCGACGGACCGGTGGTGTAGCGGCCCGCGAAATCGAGTATGAGCCGCCCCAACCCACCTCGCACACCTCCCGAGATCTCACCGACGATCGCTCCGACGATGGCGGCCGTGGCGGCAATCTTGAACGCGGCGAACAGGTATGGCATCGCGGCGGGAATCTGGAGACGGTAGAGGGTCTGACCGCGACCGGCTGCATACGACTGCATGAGCTCAAGTGCAGCAGGATCGGCGCTGTGCAGCCCTCGGATACCGTTCATGGCCACAGGAAAGAACGTGAGATATGTGGCGATGATCGACACGGACATCCAGCTGGTCCAGGTGAACGGGAGCCAGTCGAGGGAGTTGGATCCCCAGATCACGATGATCGGAGCAATTGCGACGAGCGGGACGGTCTGACTCGCCACCAGGTAGGGCGACATGCCGCGTTCGAGCCATCGCGACCGCAACATGATCACCGCGAGACCGAAGCCGAGCACGGTCCCGAACAGGAAGCCAAGTGCCGCTTCCCTGAAGGTGAACAAAGCCGCTTCTGCGATGAACATGCCGAGAGGTTTGCTCGAATTCCGCTGTGGGGCCTCGCTGAACTCGACCAGGATGTCGAGCAGCGGAGGCATGGTCAGGTCGTCGGATCGTGGCAGAACGCGACCAACCACGGGCCAGTCCGTCTGCGCATCGTCGACAGATTGACCGAAGGCCTTGTACCCGCTGTAGACGAGGCCAAGAACGACCACGAAGACCGCAAACACCACGACGCGCCGAACGAACCGCTTGGAAGCCTTGGCACGTTCGTGCCGTGCGATTGCCTTGACGGCGTCGGCACGTGAAGTCACAGTGTGCAGCTAGACATTCTGGGGGAAGCCGAGGTCAACGGAACTCGTCGCCGGGTCGGGCCAGCGACTGGTGACGACCTTCGCCTTCGTGTAGAAGTGGAACCCTTCGGGCCCGTATGCGTGCGAGTCACCGAACAGTGAGTCGCCCCATCCTCCGAAGCTGTAGTACGACACAGGGACCGGGACCGGGACATTGATCCCGACCATGCCCGCATCGACGTCAACCTGGAATCTCCGTGCTGCCCCACCATCGCGCGTGAAGATTGCGGTTCCGTTGCCGTACGGGTTGTCGCTGATCAGCTTGATCGCCTTCTCATAGCTGTCGACACGTACGACACCGAGCACCGGTCCGAAGATCTCCTGGTCGTAGCACGCCATTCCGGGCGTGACGTTGTCCAGCAACGACGGTGCGAGGAAGAAGCCGTTTCCTTCGAACGTCGCTGTACGTCCGTCGACGACCACGGTGGCTCCCTCGTCGGTTGCGTTGCCGACGAATGACGCGACACGGTCACGGTGCTCGCCGGTGATCAGTGGCCCCATCTGGGAAGTCTCGTCCATCCCGTCCCCCACGGTCACTGCGGGAATACGATCTTTGATCGCCTCGATGAGCGGGTCGGCCGATCCGCCGACGGCGACCACGATCGATATGGCCATGCACCGTTCGCCGGCGGAACCATATGCCGCACTGACGGCCGCATCCGCCGCAAGCCCTATGTCGGCGTCCGGGAGCACCACCATGTGGTTCTTGGCACCGCCGAGTGCCTGCACACGTTTCCCATTGTTCGTGCCGGTGGTGTGCACATAGCGGGCAATCGGCGTCGACCCCACGAACGAGACAGCGGCCACGTCCGGGTGTTCGAGAAGACGGTCAACAGCGACCTTGTCGCCCTGCACGATGTTGAACACACCATCTGGGAGACCGGCCTCAGCCAACAATTCGGCTGCGAGCAGGTTCACCGACGGGTCCTTCTCGGAGGGCTTGAGCACGAAGGTGTTCCCCGCCGCGATGGCGTTCGGGTACATCCACATCGGAACCATGGCGGGGAAGTTGAAAGGGGTGATACCGGCGACCACGCCGAGCGGTTGACGGAACGAGTACACATCGATGTCGGTGGATGCCTGGTTCGAGAACGAACCCTTGAGGTGCTCAGCGAGTCCACAGGCGTATTCGATGTTCTCGAGCCCTCGTGCCACCTCGCCGAGGGAATCGGACAACACCTTTCCATGCTCTGCTGTCAGTGCCTTTGCGAAGTCGAGTTGATGTCGCTCCACAAGGTCACGGAACGTGAACATGACCGACGACCGCTTGGCCACGGAGACGTCCTGCCAGGATTCGAACGCCAGCTTGGCAGCCGCAACGGCACTGTCGACCTCGTCGATCGAGGCAAGGTTCACCTTCGCGGTGACCTCCCCCGTCGCCGGGTTGTAGACATCCGTCGACCGACCCGAGGTCGAGGCGACTTCCTTGCCCCCAATGATGTGATTGATCTGTCTCATCGTCATCTCCCCGTGGCTTCGATTGCCCTAGTGGTGGATCGACATCTTGTCTCGTGGGAGGTAGCGACCGTCTCCCTTGGCCCCGAGATACTCATCGTTGTCGACGATCACGTTGCCGCGCAACAGGACCGTCTCCACCTTGCCCTTGACCTCCATGCCTTCGTATGCCGAGTAGTCCACGTCCATGTGGTGCTGCTCGACGGATTTCGTCCAAGTCACGCCAGGGTCGAATACGACGATGTCGGCATCGGATCCGACGGCGATTGTGCCCTTCTGGGGGTACAGACCGAAGAGCTTGGCCGGTGCCGTGGCGCACAACTCGATCCAGCGGTTCAGGTCGATGTGACCACCGACGACGCCACCGTGGTAGATGAGCTGATACCTGTCCTCGACTCCGGGCAACCCGTTCGGGATGGCCGTGAAGTCACCCAGACCGAGCTTCTTCTGTGTACCGAGCGTCGGGTGATCGTCCATGCAGAAGGGGCAGTGATCGGTTGAAACCACCTGGAGATCGTTGGTGGCGAGGTACCGCCACAGGGCATCTTGGTGGCCCTCAGCCATCTTCCGGATCGGCGTCGAACAGACATATTTGGCACCTTCGAATCCCGGTGCCGCGAGGTGCTCCTCCAGGCTGAGGAACAGATATTGAGGGCAGGTTTCCCCGAAGATCGGGAGTCCGTTGTCGCGGGCCTCGGCGACCTCGGCAACCGCCTCTTTGGCCGACATGTGCACGATGTACAGATGGGCCCCGGTGAGCTCGGCCAGCTTGATCGCACGATGCGTGGCCTCACTTTCGGTGATGGGCGGGCGGGTCAGCCCGTGATACACGGGATCGGTCTCACCCCGCTGGAGTGCCTGCTCACGGAGCACGTCGATGGCCATGCCGTTCTCGGCATGCATCATGATCAGCGTTCCCGTCTCGGCGGCTTTCTGCATCGCACGCAGGATGTCACCATCATCGGAGTAGAAGACCCCGGGATACGCCATGAACAGTTTGAAAGAGGTACATCCGCGGTCGATGAGAACTTCCATCTCCTTGAGTGACTGCTCGTTGATGTCCCCGGCGATCATGTGGAATCCGTAGTCGATGGCGCACTCGCCATCGGCACGTGCCATCCACGCATCAAAACCGTCGATGAGGCTCTCACCCTTGACCTGGACCGCGAAGTCGACGATCGTTGTCGTCCCTCCCCACGCCGCCGCCCTTGTTCCGGTCTCAAAGCTGTCGGATGCCGACGTACCGCCGAACGGAAGTTCCATGTGGGTGTGAGGATCGATGCCACCGGGGATGACGTACTTCCCGCTTGCGTCGATCACTTTGTCCGCTGATTCTGCCCAGTCATGGGACCCCGCTGCGGCAACGGCAGCGACCTTCTCGTCCTCGATCAGAACGTCGGCTTGCGTGATGTCGATGGCGGTGATGATCGTTCCACCGGAGATGAGTGTCTTCATGATGGTTCCTCCAGATACTCAGTCGATTGCCGCGACTGCATCGGCGATGATTCCTGCTGCGGTGTCGATCTCGGCTTCGGTGACGGTCAGCGGTGGTGCTATTCGTAGCACGTTGCCGTACAGGCCGCCCTTGCCGATCAGGAGCCCGCGCGCTTTGCATTCCTCCAGCAGACGTCCTGCACGAGCAGCCGAGGGTTCGACGGACCCGGGCTCCGAGGTCTCGATCGCGAGCATGAGCCCTTTGCCGCGTAGCTCGAAGATCCAGGGTGTCTCCTGCGAAATCGGGAGGAGATGCTCGTAGAGCCGTGACCCCTGCTTGAGGGCATTCCCCTGGAGATCGTGGTCGATGAGGTAGCGCAGGTTCGCCAGGGCGCCGGCACTCACGAGGGGGTTGCCACCAAAGGTCGATATCGAATTTGCCCCGATGCAGTCCATGATCTCTTGTCGAGCCACCACCCCACCGATCGACAAACCGTTGCCGATGCCCTTGGCAAACGTCATGATGTCCGGCGTGATGCCGTGGGCCTGATACCCCCACATGTGCTCTCCGGTGCGTCCCCACCCCGTCTGGACTTCGTCGGACACGAAGAGGATTCCGTACTCGTCGAGCACCTCCTTGAAGCGACCGAAGAACCCGTCCGGCGGAGTGGCAAACCCGCCGACACCCTGGATGGGTTCGGCGATCATCGCTGCCACGTCGCCCGACGTCATCATGTCGATGACCTGTCTGAGGTCGGCGACTGCGGCATCCACGAACCGTTCGTCGTCGAGATGCGCGTACGGACTCCGCGCCTTGTACGGACCCTGGACATACTGGACGTTGAGCCCCGAATACCCGGTGGGCGACCACGAGCGATGGCTGGTCAGGGCCACGGCGGTGAAACTGCGGCCGTGGTAGCTGTTGCGGAGCGCGAGGACCTGGTTCGACCGCCGATAGGACGTTGCAAGCAGCATCGCCGCGTCATTCGCTTCCGTGCCCGACGGCGTGAAGAAGACCCGCGCATCCGGGATGCCGGATAGTTCAGCCACCAACTCTGCGAGTTCGATCATCGGCTGATTCAGGTACAGGGTCGACGTGTGCAACACCTTCGCAGCCTGTTCCGTGATGGCCTCGGTCACCTCCGGGAGCGAATACGCCGTCATCGTGGTCAGGATCCCGCCGAAGAAATCCAAGTACTCGTTTCCTTCGAGATCCCACACGGTGCGGCCCTCGCCGCGATCGATGGCGATTGGCTCGTCGTAATACAAGGCGAGCCACGACGGAAGAACCGCTCGGGTCCGTGCCGTCAGCTCAGCGTGTATCCCCATTGGTTTCAGCCTCGGACGAGCGGGTCGTAGGCATCGGGCCGCCGGTCGCGGTAGAACGCCCAGGTGTTGCGGACTTCTTCGATCTTGTCGAGGTCCAGGTCGCGGACCACGAGCTCTGCCTCGGAGTCGGAAGCTACCTCACCGACGAACTGACCCCGTGGGTCCACGAAGTACGACGTGCCGTAGAAGTCGTTGTCACCCAGGTCTTCGACTCCCACGCGGTTGATCGCGCCCACGTAGTACATGTTCGCCACGGCCGAGGCCGGCTGCTCGAGCTGCCACAGGTATGACGAGAGACCCCGGCTGGTGGCCGACGGGTTGAACACGATCTCGGCCCCGTTGAGTCCGAGCGCACGCCATCCCTCGGGGAAGTGCCGGTCGTAGCAGATGTAGACACCGACCTTGCCAACCGCTGTGTCGAAGACAGGGAAGTCATCGTTGCCCGGGCGGAAGTAGAACTTCTCCCAGAAGCCGCCCACATGGGGGATGTGATGCTTGCGGTACTTGCCGAGATAGGTCCCGTCGGAGTCGATGACCGCGGCCGTGTTGTACAGGAATCCGGCCATCTCCTTCTCGTACATGGGAAGCACCATCACCATGCCGAGCTCCTTGGCGAGCTCCTGGAATCGTTTGGTCGTGGGGCCGTCGGGAATTGCCTCTGCATATCCGTAGTACTCGATGTCCTGCACCTGACAGAAATACGGGCCGTAGAACAACTCCTGGAAGCAGATGACCTTGGCGCCTTGTTCGGCGGCTTCTCGGGCGTACTTCTCGTGGAGCTCGATCATCGACTCCTTGTCACCGGTCCACTCGGTCTGGAGAACGGCTGCACGTACGACTCGACTCATGTGATGGCTCCTTCGCTTGGTGGCACCGGCGGTTCGCGTGGTGTCAACAGGCACACCATACAAAA
>CBDUOH010000027.1:0-25485 GCA_965368815.1 uncultured Acidimicrobiia bacterium | reverse complement strand
TTCGAGGATCCGAAGAGCGGTGTCGCCCCGCCGTGGGGGGCGATCAAGGAAGCCGCGATCGTCGCGGAACAGGTCGGATTCGACACCGTTTGGGTTCCTGACGAACTCCAATGGGAGAGCCCCCAGTGGGACGGTCCCCGAGGCTGGTGGGAGGGCGTTGCGGTTACGTCCGCGGTTGCAGAAGCAACGACAACCGTCGAGGTCGGCACGTGGGTCTTGTCGGCGCTCCACCGCAACCCGGGTCTGACCGTGCGCGTGGCTCACACCATCGACGAGATCAGCGGCGGACGGTTCATACTCGGCTACGGCGCCGGCCACGCCGGACGGCAAGGGGAGGCGTTCGGCTTCCCACCCGACAAGACCGTGGGACGCTACGAAGAGGCCCTCACCATCGTCACCGACCTCCTCCGAAACGGCGAGTCGACATTCGGCGGCGAGTACCACTCGACGGTGCGTCAGATCGCTGCCCCGAGTGGGCCGCGACCCACGGGGATTCCACTGTTGCTCGGTGGGCATGGACCGCGCACGATGGGCCTCGCCGTTCAGCACGCCGACATCTGGAGTGCCTATGCGACCGAAAGCTCACAGGCTGAAGCATTCGTCCCCTTGATCGAGCAGCTGAACGCCACTTGTGAAAGCCAGGAACGCGATCCGTCAACGCTTGAACGATCAATCGGCGTCTTCGTCCGTTCACCCGGCACCGCCGCCGATGTCGAACCACTCGGGCCATCGCTCGAAGGCACACAGGATGACATCGTTCGTGATGTGGAAAAGTTCGCAGCCATCGGTGCCACACGCGTTGAGATGTGGGTCGCCGGCGACATCGTGGCAGGGTTCGAGCGACTCGCAGGCGTCGTTGCACGGCTCGCTACAGACTGATCTCGGTTTGCGAATCGGATCGAGGACGCGAATCCTCAGCCGCGCTTTGCCCGCCACTGGTCGAGCAATGCGAAAGCGTCTTCCTCTGAGTATGGGCCGTTCTCGATGCGGTGCTCGAGCAGCATGTCCATGATGTCGCCGACCTCGCGAGACGGCTGCAGGTCGAGGTACGCCATCACCTGATGCCCATCGATCGGCGGTCGAAGTGCATCGAGTTCCTCCTGTTCGCGAAGCACGGCGATCCGTTCCTCGAGCTCGTCGATCCTCCTGGCGATCTGTCGCGCCCGGCGTTCGTTGCGCGTCGTGACATCACTGCGTACGAGTTCGTTGAGCTGGTCGAGGAGGGGGCCGGCATCGCGCACATATCGACGCACGGCCGCATCGGTCCACCCCATCTTGTAGGTATGGGGGCGCATGTGGAGAAACACGAGATCGCCGACGGCCTGGATCATGTCGTTGCCGTACCGGAGCTGTTTCATGCGCTTTCGGGTCATACGCGCTCCGACCACTTCGTGGTGATGGAATGTGACGCCAGCGGGTCCGTACTCGCGTGTGGCCGGTTTCCCGATGTCGTGGAACAGCGCCGCCAATCGAACCTCAAGCCGCGCCGATGCACGATCCGCGTCCGCTTTGCCGACGACTGCGATGGTGTGCGCCAGCACGTCCTTGTGCCTATGGATCGGGTCCTGCTCGACAGCAAGCGCTGGAACCTCGGGAATGAACTGGTCCGCGAGCCCGCTGTGGATCAGAGCTGTCAAGGCGTCGACGACGTGGTCGCCCACGATGAGCTTGTCGAACTCGGTGCGGATGCGCTCGCTCGAGATGATCGACAATCGATCCGCCATCTGCGCGACGGCGGATAGAGCCGCCTCGTCAGGGATGAAGCCAAGCGTGGACATGAATCGGAAGAGACGAAGCATGCGGAGCGGGTCATCCGAGAACAGGATCTCGGGTTCCACCGGGGTCTTGAGCAGTCCGGCGGATAGATCCGCAAGCCCTCCGTAGGGATCCTCCATCTGGGGCAGGGTGTCGGGCGCTGTCGGTACCCGTAGAGCCATGGCATTGACGGTGAAGTCGCGACGCGACAAGTCCTCTTCGAGGCTGGTGCTGAAGGACACGACCGGATGACGGGAGTCGTCCCGATAGATCTCGGATCGATACGTCGTGACCTCATACGTTTGTCCGTCACGGACCAATCCGATCGTGCCGAACTCCTTGCCTGCGAGGAACGTCGAGGCCGCCCACGGGGACCCTATTCGCTCGATCTCGTCTGGCAACGCGCTGGTCGTGAAGTCGAGATCCTGGACTGGCCGCGACAGCAGGGCGTCACGTACGGATCCGCCCACGAGGAACAGGGGGTGACCAGCCGTTTCGAACAGGGCTGCGAGTTCTCTGACCTCAGGGCTGAGGATCCGCAACAAGCGATCCGGGGTCATCGGACCGACTCCCTGGCAAGGTTGGCGAGCTGATCGGCGTACTCGTTCCATGTGTAGCCGACATGCGCCTTGATCCAGACAAGTTCAAGCTCAGGACGTGCCTGATAGGTCGTGAACGCCTTCTGGACCAGGTCCAGGTTCTCGACAGGGCCGGACTTGCGCTTCCATCCGTTCCGCTTCCATCCTGCTGCCCATTCCGTAATGGTTCGCACCGCAAGGTTGGAGTCCGAGTGGACGGTTGCGGCCGTCCCTTTCGGGACGAGGGACGCCGCCTCGATGAGCGCCATCAACTCCATGCGATTGTTCGTCGTATCGGGGTCCGAGCCACTGGCTTGCGCGACGATCTTCCCGTCGATCACGTACACGGCACCCCAACCGCCGGGTCCGGGGTTGGGGATCGAGCTGCCGTCGGTGAAGACCCCGGACTGGGGGTCGCCGTTCAGGCCGGCATCGGCAGGCTTGCGATTCGGTTTCGAGCGTGACTTCGTCGGCTTCGTGTCACGACAGCCCATGCACTGCTTCGGGACCCACCCGGGATACCGATCGAGGACGGTCTGGCCGAGGCTGAACGGGTCCCCGCAGTCGTTGCATGTGAAACTTGGCATGGTGCCAAGCGTAGAACGGTGGCGCGGTGTTCCCGGACCTTCGCGATCGGTCCGGCGTGGTTACGAAACCGCCGGCTTCAGTTCGACGAACCCGACAACGATCCCGTGGCCAGCTTGAAATCACGCGGCGACGCCACGTACATCAGGGCGTCACTGAACGACACGGATCCCGCCTCGTACAGACCGACGATCGCCTGGTCGAGGGTCTGCATCCCGTAGAACCCGCCCTCGGAGATCGCTTCGTACAGTGAGTCCATGGGCTCGGTACCAACCAGGCGATCTCTGATCGCCTCGGTGTTGAGCATCAGCTCGATCGCAGGAATACGACCCTGACCTTCGTTCCTCGGCAACAACCGTTGCGAAACGATGGCCGCGAGCGAGGAAGCAAGCATCTGACGGACCCGACGTTCGAGGTAGGGCGGGAACGAATCGAGGATCCGGTGCACCGTCTCGACAGCATCTGTGGTGTACATCGTCGTGATCACGAGTTGGCCCGTCTCGGCGGCGACGAGTGCCGCTTCGACGGTGTCTCGGTCCCTGAGCTCACCGAGGTAGATGACGTCAGGATCCTGGCGCAGGACTGAGCGCATCCCGTCAGCCAGTGAGTCGATGTCCACCCCGACCTCTCGTTGGCTCACAATGGACTTCTTGTCGCTGTGGAGCACCTCGATCGGATCTTCGATCGTGATGATGTTCGCCCGGCGGTTGGTGTTGATGTGATCGAGGATGGCCGAACACGTGGTGGTTTTTCCCGAGCCTGCAGGACCGGTCACGACGACCAACCCCTTGGTCTCACCGGCGAGTTTGGCGATCGTTTGGGGCAGACCGAGTTGCGCGAGGGTTCCGGCGTTCTGCGGGACCGCCCGGATGACGATGTTGACCGAACCGCGCTGGGTGTATGCGTTCACGCGGAACCGGCCGAGGTCGTCTCGTCCCCACGCAAAGTCGATGTCGGTGCCACCCGATGGCGGCGGGACGTGAGGTGGCAGCATCGACTCGAGGAGTTCCGCGGTACCGGCGGCGGTCAGCGATGGCAGGTCTGCCATCTGGAGCTCTCCGTGGATCCGATACGTCGGCGGCGAGCCGACCTTCAGATGGATGTCGGAACCTCCGACCTCAAGCAAACGCTCGAGCAGTTGCTCAAGTGTGGGGGTGACGCCATTCATGGTGATCCTTGCAAACTCGGGGGCTACCCCCATGTATCGGCGCGAGGATCCCGATGCTTAACCGAGTTCCCAGTACCGCGACACGACGTCAGCTGCCATGTCGGTGACGCGCCTCGCCTGACCCGTGAGCTCCTCCGGCCACTCGACCTCGTCGTAGGCACCTTCCAATCCTGCGACCGTGGCGACGGCGCTGGATCCGAGGGCCTTGAGGTTGTACCCACCTTCAAGGAATGCGACGATCCGATTTTCGGGTACCACCGACGTGAGGGCTCCCGCCATCCAGCCGTAGTGCTCTGATTCGAGCAGTAGCGAGCCGAGTGGGTCGTCGCGATGAGCGTCGAACCCGCTCGAGATGAGGATCCACGTCGGTGCGAACTGGCGAAGCGGTGGCATGACGAGTGTTTGGAAGGCTGCCAGATAGTCATGGGCAGAGGTGCCTGCCGGCAACGCGACGTTGACTGTTGCGCCCTCGCCCGCACCAACGCCGGCCTCGGTGACCCACCCGGTGCCCGGATAGAAGGGGAACTCGTGGATCGACAGATACAGGACATCGGGATCGTCCGCAAAGGTGTTCTGTGTTCCGTTGCCGTGATGGACGTCCCAATCGACGATCGCAACCCGTTCCCCGGCGTCCCGCAGATAGGCAGCGGTGATGGCGATGTTGTTGAACAGACAGAACCCCATCGCCTTGTCCCTTTCGGCGTGGTGACCCGGAGGCCGAACCGCAACAAACGCGCTCCCGCTGGCGGACCGGAGCCTGTCCACCGCGGCGGGACCGGCACCGGCAGCTCGCTGGGCGGCATCCCACGACGCAGGGACGACGTAGGTGTCGGGATCGATCGAACCACCTCCGGCAACGCAGAACTCGCGCACCGTGTTGATGTACTCCTCGTCGTGGACGACGCGCAGGAGTTCCCTGTCGACCACGGGCGCCTCGATCTCGCTCACCTCGAATTGGCCGGCACGCAAGGCGTCCGTGACGGCCACGACGCGGTCGCGCCGCTCCGGGTGGCCCGCGGGGACCCGATGGAGGAGACTGAAGTGGTGGGTAACGAGGTGCAGCACCATGGTCTTGATTCTTGCACGGCAGAAGCCGTTCCGAACCCGCGGTAGCCTGTACATGTCATGCCGGGATCGAAATGAGAGGCCATGGCGCTCACAGACACATCGCACCGCTTGTTCCAACGAGGAACCTGGCCAGGATCCGTCTCGTTGCGTCGTGGCTGGGCAAGAGCCGAGGCCCGACCATGGAACAAGGAGCACCCCGAAGCCCATCTCCGCCTTGTGAGAGGCGGGTCCGGGTTCTTGGCGGACTGTGTCGCACGACTCGTGGATCTGGGCGCACCGTCCGTGCTGTCGACTCCTCTGGCAGTCTCGGCCCGCGCGGCGTGGGAAGCCGCGGGGTTCTCTGAGGCGATCAAGCTCGCTCTGCTTCGGCTGTCACTTGATGGCGAACAACCCGGACCCGATCACCTCGTCCATCGCGGAGACGAAACTCCCGTCGAGACGCTCCTTGGCATCGACGAAGCAGCCTTCGAAGGCTTCTGGCGATTCGATGCGGCAGCCTTGAACGAAGCCAAGTCCGCCACAGCGAAGTCCGATGTGTTCGTGATCAACGATGGCGCACAAGGGGTTGCCGGGTACGCCATCGTCGGCTACGGCCACGCGATCTCATATCTCCAACGAGTCGCCGTCCATCCCGATTGGCAAGGTCAGGGCATGGGTCGCAGTCTCATCCGCACCGTGGCACGCAGCGCCAGGCGGGCAGGGTCGAAGGCCTTGCTGCTCAACACACAATCGGAGAACGAACCGGCGATATCGCTCTACGCATCCGAGGGCTACGTTCTCCTCCCCGAAACCCTGGCTGTCCTCAGGGCGACGTAGCCGATGCCTCCACGCCTACCCGAACGGTATCGACTCAATATCCGGCTTGGGAGCGATGGCGACATCGAGGAATGGCTTGCCCAGGACGAATCCCTCGATCGTCCGGTCCTGATCCGATACCTCGCCCCGGAGTCATCACACGATCGCCATCGGACGTTCCTCCGAGGAGTGCGGTCGGCTGCCGCACTCACGGAGCTGCACCTCCAGAAGGTGTTTGCGGCGGCCGAGACGGCAGCTTCGGCCTACTCGGTGAGCGAGTGGGACGGTGGCGTCACGATTGCCGACCGCATCAGAGCCGGGGAAGGGCTCCCGGTCGCTGAGTTCCTGCCGAACGCCTCGGGACTGTGTCTTGCCCTTGCCAGGTTCCACGCCGCGGGCGGCGTCCACGGGGCACTCGACACCTCCTCGGTCCACTTCTCCGCCGCCCACCCGGCGAAGATCGGGGGGTTCGGACGAGTTCCCCAGTGGGACGATCAGGGAAGTGACACTCAGGCGCTCGCAGAGGTGATCCGAGCCGGATTGACCGGAACCCACGACGAATCCGTCATGCCGTCAGAAGTTCTCGACGGTGTCCATCCTGCCGTCGACACAGCGTTGAAAGCAGCAATACGGGGCGAGATCGACGCTGCCGGGCTCGCCGGTTTGCTCGACGGTGTTGCGATGGAAAAGGACGAATCGAGCGCAGCCGCACGACCGTGGCGCACCCTCGCGATGTTCGGGCTCATCGCAATGGTCATCTCACTCATCGCTGCCGTCGGGCTTGCGGCTGACTTCGACCCCGACTCGCCCTTCCTGTATCCCGTGACAGGAGAAGCATCCAGACCGACACCAACGACCCCGATCATCGTCGACACACCCATCGACAGCGACCGGCTCTCCACCGAGGTGACCGTGTACGACCCGCTCGGTGACGGGACCGAGAGTGACGACGAGGCCTTCCACGCGATCGATGGCGACCCCGCAACGGTGTGGCGCACCGAGGCATATTCGATGCCCATCAGGGAGTTCAAAGATGGTGTCGGACTCGTGTTCGACGTTGCGGGGACACCCTCGACACTCGACATCCGCGGTTCGAGCGGGACGACCTACCTCGTCGGTTGGGCGCAGTCACTGCCTGACGATCCGGATGACTGGGAGCACATAGCCCGTGGCACACTCCTTGCGTCGGAGGTGACGGTACAACTCCCGGTACGCGGCGGTGGCGTCTGGCGATTGTGGCTGATCGATCTGCCGACACGATCGGACGGATCGTTCCAGGCAGTCATCAACGAAGTCCGCTTTGGAAGCTGACGCGTCACTGCCGATCGCCCCGGGTCACGGCAGGAGACCGTCTACGCTCGTGCCATCATGACCGACCGAGCCGATCTCGACATCGCTCTCATCGACCGATACCTCGCCGGCGAGATCGAGGCATTCAATGAGTTGATGGGCGCCCACGAGGACCGTGTGTTTGCGATCTGTCTCCGCATGCTGCGGGATCGCGACGCCGCACTCGACGCGACACAGGAAACGTTCCTCACGGTCTTCCGCAAAGCGGACCGCTATCAGGCGAAGGCGGCGTTCAGTACCTGGCTGTACCGGGTCGCCATGAACACCTGCTACGACAGCCTTCGCAGGCAGAAACGAAAACGAGCGGACCGCCTTCCCGAAACACATGACCCGGTCGATCCCGCCGGTGGCGATCCGTTCATCGCTGCCGAACTGAGGCCGAGTATCGAACGGGCCCTTGCCAGCCTCACGGAGGACTTCCGGAGTGCGGTTGTTCTGGTGGATCTCCAGGGCATGTCGCTCGAGCAGGCGAGTGAGATCCTCGACGTGCCGCAGGGCACCATCAAGAGCCGGCTCTTTCGCGCCCGAAAACAGCTCGCGCAAGAACTCGGGAACCTCGGAGAGGGTTCCGAGCCTCTAACCGGGGAAGACGGAGCACCATGAACGATCGCGACAGAGATCTGATCGTCGACCTCTTGGAAGGTCGGCTCAGCCAAGCCGAGACTGCGGCTGCAATGTCACGCGTCGCAGACGATCCAGCGTTGGCCGCCGCATACCATCAGCAGATGGCGGTACGCGACACGTTGACCGGTCAACACGAACCGGTGCTGTCCGATGCTGAACGTTCCAACCTGCGTGCCGATCTGGTCGAACAGCTCCACCTTCAGCACCAGCCGGTGCGTTCGGGGGTCCGGCGGTCCAGGCGTCGATGGTGGCAGCCTGTTCTCGGACTCACGACCGTGGCCGCCGCTGTCGTTGCCATCGCTCTCCTGCCGGGGACGTTCGGGTCCTCGTCCGACGATGCCGGAACAGCGGAGGTGCGATTCACCGCCACCGATGGAGCCGAGTCCCTGCCCCCCGCAGCAGGCATGGAGCAGGGAGCAGAGGATGACACTGCAGATATGTTCGCACCGGGAGAGCCGGTGGAGGTCGTCGACCTTCCCGATGCCAAGGTCGACGAACTGCTCGAAGCGACAGCAGGAAACACAACCCCCGCCGAAGTCGAGCGGAACATGTCAGCCCTCGGATACTCGAAGTCCCTCTTCATCGATGGTTCGGTCATTGAGGACTGCGTCAACGCCGTCCGGTCCTCACTGCCCGCTGGGACGACAAGCGTGCTCGTCCTCGGCGCCGATTCCACCGGCGAATCGACCATCGTGCACCTCGGACTCACCATGGACGACGGAATCGAGGCCGTCGTCACCATCGACCTGAAGGATTGCTCGATTCTGCCCCACGACAGCTGAGCTCACAACGGGCTCGGGCTAGGCTCAGAACCATGTCAGAGCCCAAACCGCCGCTCTCGGCTCGCATAGCCGACCTGCTTGAGATGATCGCCACGAAAGTTCGTGGACTCACCGTCGACAAGGCAGCGACCGCCATCACCTGGATCGCCGTCTCGATCATCCTCATCGCGGCCATCTCGATGGCCCTCTTCTGGCTGCTCGTCGGAATATTCAGGGCGCTCGGGGCGCTGATGGGCGTAGAGGTTGCTTACGCCGTCGTCGGTGTGGTCTTCATCATCGGCGGAGCAATCCTCTGGATCCGCCGGTACCCCCAGGACAGGAACGAACAACAGGAGTCATAAATGGCCGAGAAGATGGTCATCATCGGGAGCGGGCCTGCCGGCCTCACCGCCGCAATCTACGCCGCCCGGGCCGGTCTCGAGCCGTTGATGGTCGAAGGGCTTGAACGCGGCGGACAGCTCATGATCACCACGGATGTCGAGAACTTCCCCGGCTTCCCCGATGGCATCATGGGACCCGAGTTGATGGAACAGATCCGGAAGCAAGCCGAACGATTCGGCACGAGGATCATCACCTCGAACGTCACCAAGGTCGACTTCTCCGAACGCCCGTTCAAGATCTGGGTCGGCCAGGAACTCTTCGAGGCCGAAAGTGTCATCATCTCCACCGGGGCGTCCGCCCGATGGCTGGGTATCGAGGGCGAACAGCGCCTCACCGGCTTCGGCGTGTCGGCATGCGCCACCTGTGACGGATTCTTCTTCCGCGACAAGGAACTCGTCGTGGTCGGCGGTGGTGACTCCGCCATGGAGGAAGCGCTGTTCCTCACCAAGTTCGCAACCAAGGTCACCGTCATCCATCGACGGGACGAGTTCCGGGCGTCCACGATCATGGCGAATCGTGTCCTCGATCATCCCAAGATCGAGGTGATCTGGAACACGGTCCTCGAAGAAGTGGTCGGAGACACGACCGTGTCGGGCGTGAAACTCCACAACGTCGAGACCGGTGAGCGGAGTGACTTCGCCACCGATGGCGTGTTCGTGGCGATCGGGCACACGCCGAACACAAAAGTGTTCGAGGGTCAACTGGATCTCGATGAGGCCGGATACATCCTGACGGATCCGGGCAAGACCGAGACCTCGGTCGAAGGCGTGTACGCGGCCGGCGACGTCGCCGACAAGGTGTATCGCCAAGCAATCACAGCCGCAGGTCTGGGCTGTCAGGCAGCACTCGATGCCGAGCGCTGGCTCGAGTCACACGAATAGCGGAATCAAATCACAGGGACGCCGGTTCCATCACGTGGACCGGTCGACCGGTAGGAACAAGGAGCAACTTCACATGGGTGAACACACAACAACCGTGACAGCGAACGACTTCACATCAGCAATCGACTCTGACACCCCGACGCTGGTCGACTTCTGGGCCGAGTGGTGCGGTCCGTGCAAGGCCATGGAGGGCCCACTCGAGGAGCTCGCCGCAGAGTTCAAGGGCAAGCTCAACGTCGCAAAGCTCAACATCGACGAGAACCCTTCACTCCAATCCGCGTACTCAGTCATGAGTATCCCCACGCTCATCGTCTTCCAGAACGGCGAGGAGAAGCGTCGGCTGATCGGAGCTCGCACCAAGGGCCAGCTGGTTTCAGAACTCTCCGAATTCACCAACTAGCGCGGTTTCTGCAACGATTGAGCTGTGAGGCTCTACCACCTAGGTGACCGTGGTGCCCCGGTGCGCGACGTCCAGGAACGTCTGACCGCACTTGGGTTCGAATGCGGACAGGATCCAGAGGGCGTCTTCGGGGACGACACCTTCACCGCTGTCGTGGATTTCCAGGCGTCACGAGGACTGCCGTCCGATGGCATCGTCGGTCCGGAGACATGGCGGTCGCTGGTCGAGGCCGGCTATCGCCTCGGTGACCGCATGCTCTACCACCGGATCCCGATGATGCGCGGTGACGATGTCGCCGAACTTCAAGCTCGCTTGAACTCGCTGGGATTCGACACCGGAAAGGTCGACGGGATCTTCGGTCCCGACACGTTGAGTGGACTCCTCGACTTCCAGCACAACCGCTCGATGGCCGAGGACGGCATTGCGGGCCAGATCGTTGCCGAGGAGTTACGACTGGTCGATCGCGCAACCCAGAAGCATGGCCGAGAAGCAGTCCGGGAACGCGAGTGGCTCGAGGCGCTTCCTGCGACGGTGGCAGGGCAACACGTCTACATCGATCCTGAGTGCCGCACGATCGAGGAGGGCGAAGCCACGTGGATGGCTGCCATGGAAGCCAGTGCGTCAATCCAGATTTTGGGAGGTCGGCCGTCACTCAGTCGATCCATCGACACGTCGCCGGCGCCCCGCCTCCGTTCACAGAAGGCGAACAAGCTCGACGTGGACCTCGTGCTCGGCTTCTTCGTCCCTGATGACGGTGACGACGGTATCTACTACTTCAGCTCCGAGCACAGCCAATCCGAGGCCGGCAAGGCGATCGCCGACCATCTGGCCCGGCGGCTCGGTATCGAGTCGCACGGCCGGACCATGCCCATCCTCAAGGAAACACGGGCACCGGCGGTCGTCGTGGCAATGCGCTCCATGAACCGGAGGACTGGCCGCGTGGTTGCCCACGCCATCGCCTCCCTGTACGAATCCCTGACCGACTCGGATGGACCGCTCTAGTCGCCGTCGAACAGGTGGCGATAGATCCGCTCGAGGTCATCCGCCGACGCATACCTGATCGTGATGCGACCACCCTTGCCCTTGTAGTCGATCTTGACCTTCGTCCCGAGTTTGTCCTGCAACTTGGTCTCGAGCTCGATGATGGCGGCCGGGCGTACCTGCCGGGTACTGGGGCCCGCTCCACCTGACGATTGGGACGAGCGGAGCCTGATGGCTTCTTCGACCCTGCGGACTGTCCATCCCTCGGCCACAGCGCGCCCCGCTATGTGGATCGCGTAGGCCTCGTCATCGGAGCCGAGGAGAGCACGAGCGTGGCCTGCGGTCAGGGACCCATCGGCGAGGAACCCCTGGATCGGACCGGGCAACTGGAGGAGACGGACCGTATTCGTCACGGCGCTGCGACTACGGCCGACCTGGGAGGCGACCTCCTCGTGAGTCATGCCAAATACTTCCAGAAGCTGTTGGAACGCAGCCGCTTCTTCGAGCACCGAGAGGTCCTCGCGTTGGAGGTTCTCTATGAGCGCCTCGGTCAGGTTGGACCCGTCATCGGTCTCCTCGCGGATGACAGCGGGAATGGTCGCCAAACCCGCCTGCTTTGCTGCCCGGAGACGTCGCTCGCCTGCAACCAGGGCATACCGATCACCCTGCGGTCGCACCACGATCGGCTGCAGAACACCGACCGAGCCAATCGAGACAGCGAGCGAGTCGATCCCCGCCTGATCGAAATCGGAACGTGGCTGTTTCGGATTCGGGTCGATGTTCGTGATGGGGATCTCGGCGAAACCTGATGCGGGGTGATCCTGCGGGATCAGGGCGTCAAGCCCTCTCCCCAATCCACTCTTACGTGCGGCCATGGCGTCTCCTGAACTCTCGTGCCAATTCTCTGTAGGCGATCGCACCCCTCGACATCGGGTCGTAGGCTTCGATCGGTTCGCCGTACGACGGCGCTTCACTCAACCGGACCGTTCGGGGGATGACTGTCTTGTAGGTGGTCTCCTGGAAATGCTCACGAACCTGCGCGGCGACATCGGCCGCCAACGTCGTGCGACCGTCGAACATGGTGAGGACGACACCCTCAACCTCAAGCTGAGGGTTGATGTTCTGTTTGACGAGTCCGATGTTCCGGGTGAGCTGGCTGACCCCCTCGAGTGCGTAGTACTCACACTGGATCGGGATCAGCACCTCATCGGCCGCCGTGAGTCCGTTGATCGTCAGGAGCCCGAGTGACGGCGGGCAGTCGATCAGGACGAAGTCATAGTCGTCAAGGACCTGGGACAGCGCGTTCTTGAGCCGCTGTTCACGGGAGAACAGAGACACGAGTTCGATCTCGGCGCCAGCAAGCTCAATGGTCGCAGGTACGACGTGCAGGTTCCTGACCGACGTGGGCTCCAAGACGTCGGCGACCGCCACGTCATCCTCCACGAGGAGGTCGTACGTCGACAGGTCGATGGAAGCTCGGTCGATCCCCAGCCCTGAACTGGTGTTTCCTTGAGGGTCCAGGTCGATGATCAGCACCGTTTCGCCCTGCAACGCCAGGCCGGCACCGAGATTGATGGCGGTCGTCGATTTCCCGACACCGCCCTTCTGATTAGCGATTGCAACGACTGTGGCTCTAGCCATTGGCGTCCGATCCGTTGAGGGTGGTCATGCGAAGGTCATCCTAAGGAGCCAGAAGGGGGAGTCAAGCACTCCGGTCGCGACTTCGTCCAGCTGGTACACGATACCATCAGGAGCGGCTGGAACGCTCGGCTGTGCTGTGCCGCGCGATACACCCAGAAGCCCAATGATACGTGGATTCACGGTCGCTGCTACGAGCGTGGTGGCCGCCTCGATGGGCAACGATGCCCTGAAGGTCACCGCATCATGTTCCCCGACGAGGCCGGGGTCCGCTTCGGCGTTGACGATCGTTACGTTGCTGAGACGGAGGATCCTGCACGCTCGCCCGGCGAGGTCGGTGCGGCGTTGGCTTCTGTCGACGAGCGTTACCTTCGCGTCAGGAAGAGCAATGGCGAGTGGGATTGCCGGGAGACCGACGCCCGATCCCACATCAACGATTGTCCGGGTGTCGCTGGGCAGCCCGAGTGCATACATGAGGCTATCGGCTACATGCCTGTCTCGGATCCGATCGGCCTCATGGGGACCGATCCCCCCGGCTACAACGGCCTCAGAACGCAAGAATGCCTCGAACTCCAGCAGAGCGCTGCGCTGCAACTGGTCAAGTCCACCCGGCAGGACACTTGCTACGTCGGCATACGGTTGTGCCATGCATCCATGCTAGCCCGAATGTTTCACGTGAAACCACGGCGCTTCGGATCCGGGAACACGGCCCGGTGTTTCACGTGCAACACCGGAAGGGATACTGCGCTTCTGACGGCGTGAGGAGGCCGGGTCGATCACCAATCGGCCCCGGGACAACGAAAAAGGGGAGAGCCTGCGCTCTCCCCTTCGTGTACGCGATCGGCGGGACGTCAGTCGGCGTCGTAGGCAATGACAACCGCACGACGGGGTTCATCGCCCTCCGAGTAGGAACGCACGTTGTCGATCTCGGCCACGGCATCGTGGACGACCTTGCGATCAGCGGCGTTCATTGGCTCGAGCATCACTTCGCCTTCATCGGCGATCACCTGCTCGGCGAGCTTGCCTGTGTAGATCTTGAGCGCCTCACGGCGTCGCTCAGCGTATCCGTTGATATCGATCCGCATGCGTGGCGCACCATATGTCTTGCGCTGAACCACGGTGCGCGTCAGCTCGAGAACGCTGTACATCACCGAGCCCTTGGCGCCCACGAGCGCTTCGGTCTGCTGACCGTTGACGGCTATGTACAGCACGCCGTCATCGATGGTGGTTTCCACGGTTCCCTCAAGGCCGAACGCTTCAAGGAGGCCCCGGAGGAACCCCGCAGCTACTTCAGCCTGTTCCTCGATGGGTGCGGCCTCGGGCCGATCATCGCGTTGCATGTTCTTCTCTCCCTTGGGCTTCGGCTTGTTCCCCTTGGAACCCTGTCCCGTTCTGGAGCCGCCACGATCATTCGAATCCGACGATTTCTGCTGCTTGCTTCCCGAACTCTGTTCCGGCTTGTCCTGTGACCGCTGTTTTCCGCCGCGGCCGCGGCCTCTGCCACGTCCACGCTTCTTCGGTGCCTTGGTGACCTTGACGATGGCGTTCTTGCCACCCATCCCGAGGAACCCTACTTTTGGTTCCTGGATGATCTGGACCTCGGCGTCGTCCCGATCCGTGATGCCAAGCTCGCCCATGGCAAGCGCCACGGCTTCGTCTACGGTGCTTCCTTCGACTTCAACCCATTCCATCGGGCTACTTCCTTCGTTTGCGGTTGCGCTTTTTGCTCGCGTTCGGCGAGGGCCCGTCAGCCTTCGGTTGCTGGCCTGACGGCTCTTCTTCCGAATCGAGGGCTTTCTCCGTGGGCTCGTCATCCTCGTCTCCCAGGCGGAGAATGAAGGCTTGTTGTCCGACACGGAAGAGATTGGAGGTGGCGAAGTAGAGGCCGAGACCTGTGACGAAGTTCCAGGTGATCAGGCCGAATACCACCGGCATGACCTTCATGGCGTTTTGCACACCCGCCATTTGGGGTGCCTGATCGCCGTTGTCGTTCGAACGGCGACGCGTGGTCTGGATCTGCTGGTAAAATCCGGCAACTACGATGACGGCGATCAAGAGGATGTATGGCATCGAACCAAGGATGTCCCCGAAATCAACGGCCTGTGACGGTCTGACCAGCAGGTTCATCCCCAAGAAGCGCACATGCTCGAACGCCTCGCCGGCAAGGTTGACGCCGTCCTTGAGCGTGCTCGTGAGGTTCCCTGCGTCATCGGTGACATACAGAGCCTGGTTGGCGTCGGCGAGGACTTTGCCGATGGCCGAGCCATCCGGAATCCCGTTCCCCTGCCAGAGCACCCGGTAGAGCGCGAACCAGATCGGCATCTGGACAAGCAGTGGCAGGCACCCGGCTGCGGGATTGACCCCACGCTCCTTGTAGAGCTCCATCAGGCGCTTGTTGAGCTCTTCCTTGTCGCCCTTGAGTTCCTTCTGGAGCTTCTTGACCTCGGGCTGGATCTCCTGCATCGCCTTCATCGAGCGCGTCTGTTTCACCGTAAGCGGGAACAGCAGGAGGCTCACCGTAAGCGTGAGCAAGATGATCGAAATTCCATATTGTGGAATTAGGTCGTAGAAGAAGGACAACAGCGTGCCGAGCAGCTGGAGCAACCATTCCCATGGTGCGAAACTCACGTGGAACTCCCTTGTATCTGGTGCAACGCGGAATCAGAGTCCGGAACGGGGTCGAATCCGCCTTCGTGGAACGGATGACAGCGTCCGATACGCCTGATGCCAAGCCAGGAACCCTTGAGCGGGCCGTGGATCTCAATCGCCTCGAATGCATATCGCGAGCATGTCGGGTGATACCGACAGTTCGATCCAAGCATGGGCGAGACAAACCGTTGGTAGAGGCGGATGGTCCCGAGGAACAGCGCTGTCACGGGACCGTTGCGGCGTTCGACTGTCACGAGCGGTTCCCCTTCGTCTTCATGCGATTCGCCTCGAGCGCATCGACCACGGACCCGACGATGTCGTCAAAGGGGTTGTCGAGCACCTCCCGAGATGCCACGAGGACGTAGTCGGTGGCGGGTTCGAGGGTGACACGTCGGACAGCCTCACGCATTCGGCGCTTCGCCCGGTTGCGTTGTACGGCATGTCCTACCTTTCTTCCTGCAACGACCCCAACCCGTGGTGGTCCGTCCTGTCCGGGAGCCTGGAGTACGAGGATCGCGCCCCGGCGGCTCCGAACTCCTGTGCGATAGACCCGGGCAAACCCCGGCGCTCGCAACGACACGAACCCCTGCCTAGGCAGAGAGTTCCTGACGGCCCTTCGAGCGGCGTCTCTTGATGGTCGCGCGACCGGCACGTGTACGCATACGCGTGCGGAAGCCGTGCTTACGCTTGCGACGACGCTTGTTGGGTTGGTAGGTACGTTTCATGTGAGGTGACCCCTGTTTGGGCGAAGTGACGTATCCGTCGTGATGACGGAACGGCGATATTCTAGGTCCACACACCGCCCAATCGTCACCTCGCGACCAAGCCGCGAAAACTCTGGAGTGGTCGCGAAACACAGGTCAAGCGATTTTTGAGGAACATGGATCGACCCGACCTCACCCAAGGCAGCGGCGATCGGCTCAGAACCCTTGGTATCATTGAGAAATCTGGCAGCGAAACAATCGTCGCGATGAGCGGTTGGCGCGGTTTTGTCACTCTTGAAGTCAGGCGGGGACGGTCTATACACTCGCCTCGCTCCTGACAGGTGAATGCCTGTTCTTCCCAAGGAGCCGAGCCACGAGCTCAAGAAAACGTCGAGCACGTGGGGCGCATCTTCTCCACATCCTGTGGATAGGTGTGTGGACAGATTGGTGCCTTGGAAAATGCAGAATGTTGGAGGACACGACACAGTGGGAGCCATACAAGCTACTCCCGGGTCAGTTGACTCGAAGATCGAACTCTTTCACAGCCGCCTCCGCGATGTGATCGGGCCAGCGAAATGGGAGACGTGGATCAAACCACTCGAGGTCACCCACGATGGCGACATCCTGACGCTCGAGGCCCCGAATCGTTTCAATGCGACCTGGGTGAAGGACAACTACACCCACCAGATAGGGGAGATCGGGTCGTCGGTGTGGTCCAAACCGTTCGAGATCGCGATCACGGTCACCACCAAACCCGAACCCGAGACGAGTGCCGATGATCGCCCGTATCAATCAACGCTTGACGACCAGCTCAGATCGAGGATCGACGAACCCCTCGCACAGGCCGACACCTCGAACCTGCTCGCCCGCTATTCCTTCGACAACTTCGTCGTCGGTGCCTCGAACCGCTTTGCCCACGCCGCCGCCCAAGCCGTTGCCGAGAAACCGGGTAGGCACTACAACCCGCTGTTCATCTACGCCGGCTCGGGCTTGGGGAAGACACATCTTCTCCACGCCGTGGGACAGCACCGGCTCGAGCTGTCACGCAACGCTGTCGTGAAGTACGCAACGTCGGAAGCATTCTTCAACGACTTCATCAACTCGATCCGTCGCAAGCGGATGGATGACTTCAAGGCGCGATACCGCAAGGTGAACATCCTCCTCCTCGATGACGTGCAGTTCTTCGAGGGCAAGGAGATGGTGCTCGAGGAGTTCTTCCACACGTTCAACTCGCTCTACGAAGCCGGGAACCAATTGGTCATCTCGTCGGACCGTGCACCGCGCGAGCTCAAGACGATCGAGGATCGTTTGCGCAGCAGGTTCGAATGGGGTCTCACCACGGACATCCAGAGTCCAGACGTCGAGACGCGCCTTGCGATCCTCCGCAAGAATGCAGCGGCGGGTGACAAACCGATTCCGCACGAGGTCCTGGGGTTCATCGCCGAGAACGTGGCGGACAACGTACGCGAGCTCGAAGGTGCCCTGACGAGGGTCACTGCATTTGCGACGTTGACCAACGAACCCGTGACACTCGACCTTGCTTCCAGCGTGCTGCGCGACATCGTGAAACTGCAGGCGACAGCACCGCTGACCGCCGATCTCATCATCTCGACCGTCGCTCAGTACTACGAACTCCCGCAATCGGAGCTTCTCGGCCCGTCTCGCAGGCAACCCCTCGCACGACAGCGTCAGATCGCCATGTACATCAGCCGTGAACAGACCGGCCTTTCGCTTCCCCGTATCGGTGCAGCGTTCGGGGGGCGGGACCACACGACGGTGATGCATGCCGTCGAGAAGATCACGAACCTCCTCCAGACCGACAAGGCGGTCTACGACGAGGTCACAGCAATCACCCAGGAGCTGAGGACAAGATGACCTTTGTCCACACCTCGCGAACGCGTTCACGCTCGGGCGTGGATATCGTGCGATCCATACACAACCCCTGTGGACACGGAAACCGCCCAATGACACGGGTCAGGGGTTCTTCTCCACAATCCACAGGGACTACTACTACATCTACTCTTTGCATGAAACATTCAGCAGAAGCAGAAACCAGGGGAAGACACACGTGCGAATAAGGGCCGAACGAGACGATCTGGCAGATGTGCTTGCCCGTGCGGGACGAGCAGTGGGTACGCGTTCTCCTTTGCCGATCCTTCAGGGCGTTCTCTGCGAGGTCGCCGGGGGCAAGCTGACCGTCACCGGGACAGACAACGAGATCACGGTTCGTACATATCTCGATGTCGAGGTGACCGAAGACGGCCGGACGGTCATACCAGCCAAGTTGGCGGCGGAAGCTGTACGCAAGCTCCCGCACGGAGCCGTGTCGCTCGTATCGGCCGACGGACACATCGAGATCACCGGCAACGGACCGCAGTTCAGGCTCAGGGAAATGGCGGTTGAGGATTTCCCCAAGATCGGGGACGCTGCCGGAGGGGAAGAAGTCTCCGTGGATGGGGCGAGCCTGATCCGTGCATTGAGTCAGGTCGGCGTTGCCGCATCGGGTGACGACGCCCGGCCGACCCTCACCGGTGTCCTGTTCGAAGCCAACGAGGAAAGCCTCAGGCTTGTTGCGACCGACTCCTACCGACTCGCCGTCAGGGATGTTCCCGGCGTCGCGACCGAGGGGTCGAAGCTCGTCCCGTACCGGGCGCTCCGCGAGCTCGGCCGGACGGTCGGGACGGGGCCGATGAAGGTGACCCTCGGTGAGAGGGAAGCATCGTTCGTCACGGACCAGGGTCGCCTCACGGTCCGCATCATCGACTCCACCTTCCCCAATTATCGACAGCTCCTGCCGGAAGGTCATTCGAACCGCCTGACGGTCG
This sequence comes from uncultured Acidimicrobiia bacterium, assembly GCA_965368815.1. Taxonomy (GTDB): domain Bacteria; phylum Actinomycetota; class Acidimicrobiia; order Spongiisociales; family UBA5794; genus UBA5794. The sequence continues at coordinate 6,321 of CBDUOH010000027.1, read as the reverse complement.
ACAAAGCCGGCCTGCTCGAGGCAGTCGGTCGTGCGGCTCTCGTCGCCGAGGACCACATCCCGGTTCGCCTCGCAATGCACGGTGGAGGTGTCGAGCTCTCGGTGATACGCCAGGAGGTCGGCGAGGCATCCGAACTCCTCGAGGGCGAGTACACGGGCGATGACATGACGATCGCATTCAACACGCGTTACCTGATGGACGGCATCAACGCCGTGGATGACGACCAAGTCGTCATCGAGACATCCGATCCGCTCAAGCCGGGTCTGATGCACGGTGGCTCAAGTGAGGAATTCCGCTACCTGTTGATGCCGGTCCGCCTGTAGGCGGGGATGCGCGTCACCTGGCTTGACGTCCGGGATTTCCGGTCCTACGCGGCCCTTCGTTTCGAGCCCGATCCCGGGGTCAACGTGCTCGTCGGTGACAACGGACAGGGGAAGACCTCGGTTCTTGAGGCGATCAGCTACCTCGGAACCACCAAGTCGTTCCGCGGTGTACCCGACGACGCACTGATCCGGGAAGGCGCTGATGCAGCGGTCGTGAGGGGCTCGTTCGCAGGCAAGGCAAGCGAGACGACAGTGGAATGCGAGATCCCCACATCGGGTCGCAGGACGGTGCTCGTCAACGGGAAACGCCCGGCGCGCATGCGAGATGTGATGACGGCGGTCCCTGTCGTTGCCTTTCTTCCAGATGATCTCGACGTCGTGAAACGGTCGGCTTCGATACGTCGGGACTACCTCGATGACCTCGCCGCCCGTCTCTGGCCCCAGGCGGTGGCCGATCAGACGGATTACGACCGCGCACTCCGTCAGCGCAACTCACTTCTCAAGCAGGAAGGTCGATCGACAGACCCCGTATCGCTGGATGTGTGGGATCAGCGGTTGGCCATGTCCGGTGCACGGGTACTGATGCATCGCCGGTCGGTCGCCACGAGCCTGCAGAGGCACCTTGAGGAGGCGTATGTGGTGGTCGGTGGTGATGGGGCCCTTCGATGGTCGTACCGTTCCACGTGGGGCTCTGACGGCGTCCTCCACGAATCGGACCTGGTGTCCGCGTTCGTGACGGCTCTCGGTGACAAACGGGCGAAGGACATGGAGATCCGCACCACGACGGTCGGGCCACATCGGGATGAACCCGAGCTCGAACTCGACGGTCGTCACACCAGGTACCGGGCATCCCAGGGAGAACAGCGCACGACTGCCCTCGCGTTGCGGATCGGTGCCTATCGGCTCATCGAGGAGGTCCGCGACCAGACGCCGATCCTGTTGCTCGATGACGTGTTCTCCGAACTCGACAGCGAGCGGGCGGGGCGTGTTCTCGACCTCATGCCGACAGGTCAGGTTTTTGTCACAACCGCACGAGAAGATGAAGTACCGATCGGGGGACGCCGTTGGTCGGTCAGGGATGGGAAGGTGTCATCGTGAGAGCCAAGTACTACGGACCCAAGGGTCCGAAACAACCGGAGGAGATTTCCAGCCTGCTCGCATCGGTCATCGAGAAGGCAGCCGTGGGTGTCGACATGCGACACAGCCAGCTCGTGAGCGAGTGGGAAACGGTCGTCCCCACCGATTGGGCCAACCTTGGAACCCCGGTCGGAGTGAAGAACGGAACCCTGCTCGTCGAGGTGACGGACGGGTCGGCTGCGTCACTCCTCAAGTACCAGATCGAGGACCTCCGGACGGTCATCTCCGAGCGTTTCGGAGCGGACCTCATCACCGCCGTCCGGATCAAGGTCGCAACCCGTCCGCGGCCCGATAGGCCAAGCAAATAAAGGGGTTACTCCCCACAGCCGCTATACTTACAAGCGTGTCATACGCCCCTGAAAATCCGCCGAAGGGGCACGCAGAAGGAGCCTCGTGAGCAAGCCATCATCTTCGTCAGACGCGGCCTATGGGGCGGACTCGATCCAGGTCCTCGAAGGTCTTGAAGCGGTCCGTAGACGACCTTCCATGTACATCGGGTCGACCGGGCCCAAGGGACTCCACCACCTGATCTGGGAGGTTGTGGACAACTCTGTGGACGAAGCAATGGCGGGCCATGCCAGCCGCATCGGTGTGACGCTGCTCGCCGACGGCGGCGTGCGGGTCAGGGACAACGGTCGCGGTATCCCGGTGGAGAAGCACAAGGGAAGCGGACTTCCCGCCGTCACCACAGTGATGACGACACTCCACGCCGGGGGCAAGTTCGACGCAGGGGCCTATCAGGTGTCGGGCGGTCTCCACGGTGTCGGGATTTCGGTCGTCAATGCCCTGTCGACCCGAACCGACGTCGAGGTCGTCCGTGACGGGTACCTGTGGACCCAGAGTTTTGCCTATGGCGAACCCCTCGGGAAGCTCAAGAAGGGCAAGGAGATGAAACGGTCCGGGACGTCGGTCACGTTCTGGGCCGACCCCGCGATCTTCGAGGAGACGACCGAATACAAACGCTCGACGGTGACCACCCGTCTGCGTGAGATGGCATTCCTGAACAAGGGCCTCGAGATCCGATTCATCGACGAACGGGTCGAAGAGGGTGAGGAACCCTTCGAGGAGACGTTCAAGTACGCCGGCGGCATCGTCGACTTCGTGCGGCACCTCAACGCCAACCGTGAGCCGATCCATGGCCAGATCGCCTACTTCGAGCATTCCGACGACAACGCCGAGGTCGCGATCGCCATGCAATGGACGAACGGGTACCAGGAGTCGATCCTGTCGTTCGCCAACAACATCAACACGCACGAGGGCGGCACCCACGAAGAGGGGTTCCGTTCTGCCCTGACGAAGGCCATCAACGAGGCTGCCCGCACCAAGGGCGTACTCAAGGACAAGGACGAGAATCTCCAGGGTTCTGACATCCGGGAGGGCCTGACCGCCATCATCTCGGCGAAGGTGCGCCAGCCGCAGTTCGAGGGTCAGACCAAGACGAAGCTCGGGAACACCGAGATCAAGGGATTCGTCCAGAAGGCGATGAATGCGGCGCTGCCCGACTGGCTCGAACGCCACCCTGGGGACGCCAAGAAGATCGCCGACAAGGCGTCCCAGGCCGCCCGAGCCCGTGCCGCTGCGCGTCAGGCCCGTGACCTCACCCGTCGCAAGAGCTTGCTCGAATCCGGCGGACTCCCCGGCAAGCTCTCGGACTGTTCGTCGAAGGACCCCGATGTCTCGGAGCTGTTCATCGTCGAGGGAGATTCGGCCGGTGGATCAGCCAAGCAAGCACGGAACTCCGAGTTCCAGGCGATTCTCCCCATCCGGGGAAAGATCATCAACGTCGAGAAGAACCGCATCGGTCGTGTGCTGCAGAACACCGAGGTCCAGTCGCTGATCACAGCGATCGGAACGGGTATCGGCGACGAGATGGACATCACGAGGGCCCGATACAAGAAGATCATCATCCTGACGGACGCCGACGTCGATGGTGCCCACATCCGGACCCTCCTGCTGACGTTCTTCTTCAGGCACATGCCCGAGGTGATCGAGCACGGCTACGTGTACATCGCCCAGCCACCGCTGTATTCGGCCAAGATCGGGACCAAGACGACCTGGATCCAGAACGACGAGGATCTCGAGGCTTTCAAGCTTGCGAACGAAGGCAAGAAGATCAACATCCAGCGATTCAAGGGTCTTGGCGAGATGAACGCCGACGAGCTCGCTGACACCACGATGGACCTCGGCCAGCGGACATTGCTGCGAGTCGAGCTCGAGGAGCAGTTCTCAGCCGAGGAGACATTCTCCACCCTCATGGGGAGCGATGTCGAGGCCAGGCGGCTGTTCATCCAGCAGAACGCACGAGACGTCCGGTTCCTGGACGCCTAGGGGAAGCGCACATGACAGACGAAACGCAACACGAAGCCTTCACTTCCATCGACATCGAACGTGAGATGCAGGACTCGTTCCTCGAGTACGCGATGTCGGTCATCGTTTCACGTGCACTGCCCGATGTGCGTGACGGGCTCAAGCCGGTCCACCGCAGGGTGCTGTACTCGATGTGGGACAGCGGGATCCGACCGGGCACTCCGTATCGCAAAGCCTCGCGTGTTGTCGGTGACGTCGTCGGTTGGTTCCACCCGCACGCTCCCGAAGCCGTCTACGACTCGATGGTCCGGCTCGGTCAGGACTTCGCCCTCCGCAACCCGTTGATCGACCCGCAGGGGAACTTCGGTACCGTCGATGATCCACCCGCAGCGATGCGATATGTCGAGGCGCGACTCTCGAAGCTGTCCGCCCACATGCTCGACGGCATCGACGAGAACACGGTCGACTTCAAGGACAACTACTCGGGGGAGCGACAGGAACCCGAAGTCCTTCCATCCCGATTCCCGAACCTGTTGGTCAACGGCTCAACCGGGATCGCCGTCGGCATGGCGACAAACATGGCTCCGCACAATCTCGGCGAGGTGTGCGACGCCGTGCTCCACGCCCTCGACCATCCGGACGCGACTGCCGAAGACCTCATGCAGTTCGTCAAAGGACCCGATTTCCCGACCGGTGCCTACATCGTGGGGTCCAAGGGCATCCACGAGGCCCTCCTCACCGGCCGCGGGTCGATCCGGATGCGCGCCGTCACCGACATCGTGGAGGTCCGTAAGAACAGGACCGCCATCGTGGTCACGGAGATCCCGTATCAGGTGTCGCGCGATCGCATCATGGAGAAGATTGCCGATGCGGTCCGGAACAAGACCATCGAGGGCATCGCCGACCTCCGCGACGAGTCCGACCGCCACGGAACCCGGCTCGTGATCGAGCTCAAGAAGGACGCCCGGCCCCAGGTCGTCCTCAACCTCGTTTTCAAACACAGTCAGCTCGAGGACTCGTTCTCGGTCAACAACGTGGCGCTCGTCGACGGCGTCCCCAAGACGCTCAACCTGGCCCAGCTCGTGCATCACTACGTGGATCACCAGCTCGAGGTCATCGAACGCCGGTCACAGTTCCGTCTGGAGAAGGCCGAGGCGAGGGCACACATCTTGCGTGGTTTGCTCATCGCCCTTGACAACATCGACGAGGTCGTTCAGATCATCCGCTCCTCGGCAAACGTCGACGTTGCACGTACGGCGTTGATGGAACGCTTCGAACTGTCCGAGATCCAGGCGAACCACATCCTCGACATGCCGCTCCGGAGGCTCACGGCTCTCGAAACGGACAAGCTGCGCGAGGAACTCGCGGATCTGGAAGCGACCATCGACTATCTCAACAGCCTGCTTGCCGACGAAGGCAAACGGCGAGCATTGATCGCAACAGAGCTCGCAGAGGTCAGGGGCAAGTTCGCCGACGATCGACGGAGCCAGATCATCCCGGATCTTGGCGACATGTCCCTTGAAGACCTGATTGCCGACGAAGAACTCGTGGTCAGCGTGACAGCGGCCGGATACGTCAAATCCGTACTTTCCAAGGCATATCGGACCCAGGCCAGGGGCGGTCGTGGCGTCCAGGGCTCGAAGCTGAAGGACGAGGACGTGATCGAGCACCTGCTCTACACGTCGGCCCATGCCTATCTGCTGTTCTTCACGAACAGGGGCAAGGTGTACCGGATTCGTGCCCACGAGATCCCACGCAAGGACCGAACGGCCAGAGGGTCGTTGATCCAATCGGTGCTCCCGCTCGAACCCGATGAGCACGTCGAGGCGATCATCGACACCCGGGACTACGAGACCAACCGGTATCTGGTGATGTTCACGAAGTCCGGCATGGTGAAGAAGTCGAAGTTCTCCGACTACGACAGTCGGAACCAGGTGCTCGTCGCGATCAATCTCAAGGATGACGACGAGGTTGTCGCCGTGCGGCAGACGAACGGCGAGTCCGACCTCCTCATGTTCACGGCCAACGGTCAGGGGATCCGGTTCGACGAAGGCGATGTCCGTCCCACGGGTCGGGCGAGCCAGGGTGTGATCGGTATCCGTCTCAAGGGTGACAACGACCATGTCGTGGCCGCTGCGGTCGAGGAGGAAGCCGAGGATGTGCTCCTGCTGACGACGGGTGGCTACGGCAAACGGACGAAGATGTCGAACTTCCGCCGGCAGAAGCGCGGAGGATCGGGTGTCAAGGCCATGAAGCTGACCAAGACCAGAGGCCTCGTCGCTGCGGCACGCGGAGTACGCGATACGGATGAGATCGTGGTGACGTCCTCGGATGGCATTGTGATCCGTCAAGCCGCAAAGGCGATCTCCCGACAGGGCAGGGATACGACCGGAGTCAAGGTGATGAACCTTGCAGAAGGTTCGACACTTTCGGCCCTTGCGGTCGCCAAGTCGGAGGAACCCGAACAGGAGTAGGGAACTCTTCGGAGCCGGGGTACGTTCTCTATGACGCGGTCCTGAGGGGGGCCACCGGTAAGCTGAGCCCGCGAAAGGAG
>CBDUOH010000026.1:0-25740 GCA_965368815.1 uncultured Acidimicrobiia bacterium | reverse complement strand
AAAACGGAGGGTCTCGTGTGTTGTAGCCCCGACCGGATTTGAACCGGCGCTACCGCCTTGAGAGGGCGGCGTCCTAGGCCGCTAGACGACGGGGCCATATGTGGCACGGATGCTATCCGTGTCGCTCGGGGGGAAGGACTTGAACCCTCAATATCTGGACCAGAACCAGGTGTGTTGCCAATTACACCACCCCCGAATGCGTCGCAAGGATACGACCCGTCGCTGCCTAGCGCTAGCGGGACCCCTCCAGGTCCTCACCCGGCTCGCTGGGCTACATCACCCTCATGGTGATGGAACTCGTGGCCGATCCAGATCGTTGCATCGGCCACATCTCCCCTTCCCCAGTCGCCGTGGAGGAACACGGCATCTGGACCCGCTTCCACGGTTGCCTCGACGAGGGCTGCGGACGCGCTCCGCAGAGCACGAAGAGCTGGAGCCGTTGGCAACGAGCGATAGCCACGAACATCGGCGAGTTGGTCCGGATCCCATCCGACGAGCGTGGATCCCGGTTCAGTAATGATCTGGTACCAGCGCTCGGTCCAACTGCGGGAAAAGTCGACCAGATGCCACACATACGCAGTCGCATTCCAAGTACCGTCAGCCTGTTCGACCATGCCATCGTTGGCACGAAGAACGGATGCAATGCGTTCCGGTGCTGTCTTGACCGTGCGCAACGCGTCCTGGAATGCCAGATCCCATGCATATCCACATGCTGGGCATACGTCAGGGACGGGTCCGCCGTACAGCCACTGCAACGCACCCTCCAGAAACGGACTCCGTGGATCAGCCATGGCCGACAGAATACCGGTGAGACCTTGTCGGTGTCGGTTTCAGTCGCTGTTCCAGTTCGGATCGTTGAAACGCTGGATTTCGAGAACATTGCCATCAGGGTCATCGAGATACGCGTGGTAGATCCCAAATCGGTCGTTGGGCTCCGGTCCGCTTCGCACCGGCCACCCTGCGGCGACGATGCGTTCGCACCAGCCATCGACATCGTCCGTCACGAACGTGGTCACAACGCCCGACGGCACGGCGGCGTCGCGCTCACACAGACCCACGTATGCACCAGCGTTGACGCGATAGATCCGACAGGCAGATTGGTCCAGGACAAGTTCGAGACCGAGAATCCGTTCGTAGAAGTCAGCGGACTCGACTGGCCTGACCGTCGGGAGAAACGAGATGAAGCCGCCGATCGTCATCCGAGTTCGCGACGCGCCGCCGCGATCCTGGCCAGCGTTTCTTCGCGGCCCAACGCCTCGATGGATTCGAACAGCGGCGGACTCACCGTCGACCCAGATATGGCAACACGAAGTGGCTGAAGACCTTTGCGGGCCGACAGGTCGTTGCGCTCGAGCATCTCTCGCAACGCTGCGTCGATCGTGTCGGTTGCCCACTCGTCGAGCGACGCAAGGGCGGAGGCGCCTTCGTCGAGGGCAATCGGCGCCTCAGGGGTCTCCATCACCTTCGCCCATGACTTCTCGTCGTACTCGGTCGGCGCCACAAAGAGGAACCGTGCCTGATCCGGAATCTCGCTCAGGAGCTTCGTGCGCTCCTTGACGAGTGGGAGCAGTGCGATGAACGCACCGGTTTCAGCGTCCGAGAGGGTCCGTCCAAGGTCGGCCTCGACGAGTGGGCGCGCGCGTTCGGCGAACACATCGTCGGGCATCTCACGCAGGTACGCACCGTTCATCCATTCGAGCTTGCCGGGGTCGAAGATGGCCGGGTTCTTGGAAATGGACGAGCCATCGAACCGCTTGATCATCTCCTCCATGGACACGATCGTCTCGTCATGGCCCGGGGACCATCCGAGGAGGGCGAGGTAGTTGTTCATGGCCTCCGGGATGAATCCTTGTTCGCGGTAGGCACTCAGCGCGGTGTCGCCGTGGCGTTTCGACAGCTTCTTTCCGTCGGGCCCCATGAGCAGCGACAGGTGTCCGTACGTGGCAGGGTCTGCGCCCATCGCCTGCGTCAGCAGTATGTGCTTGGGCGTCGATGACAACAGGTCCTCTCCCCTGATCACATGTGTGATGCCGAAGTCGACGTCGTCCACGGTGGATGCGAGGTGATATGTCGGCGTGTTGTCGCTGCGCATGATCACGAAATCGTCCACCTGCTTGTGATCGAACACAACCTCGCCCCTGACGAGGTCGTCGAATCGCGTCTCGCCCGGTCGAGGGACCTTGAATCGGACCACCGGTCCACCGTTGTCGAGCATGTGACGCGATATCTCCGACCGTTCGGGTTCGAGGGACCCGTCATACGCAGGGGAAGTGCCGGACTCCCGGGCCTTTGCCTTGAATTCGTTGAGCTGGTCGGCCGTGACGAATGAGAAGTATGCGCTACCTGATTCGACAAGCTGGGTCGCTACCTCTCGGTAGCGATCGTATCGATCGGTCTGGCGATAGCTGCCGTGTGGACCACCGACTTCGAAGCCTTCATCCCATTGAAGCCCGAGCCAGCGGAGATGCTCGAGGATGTCGTGCTGGTACTCGTCGGTCGACCGGGCGAGATCGGTGTCGTCGGATCTGAGAATGAATGTGCCATCGAAGTGTTTGGCGTAGAGGTAGTTGAACAGTGCTGTTCGGCTTGCGCCCACATGCAGATATCCGGTCGGTGATGGAGCGAACCTGACCCTCACGCTCATGGACCGGCCACCGGGTTCATCAGGGTGCCGATACCTTCGATGTCGACCTCGACGCGGTCACCGGCAACCAGGGGCCCGACACCTGCAGGCGTGCCCGTGAGGATGACGTCTCCCGGAAGCAGTGTCATCACGGAGGAGATGAAGGACACTATGTGGTCCACATCGAAGACGAGATCGCTCGTGTTGCCTTCCTGGCGGACTTCGCCGTTGACCGAGCAGGTGATCCGATTGGGTTCTGCCGGGTCGAACTCGGTATCGATCGCGGGCCCGAGTGGACAGAACGTGTCAAAGCCCTTGGCTCGGGTCCATTGGCCATCTGACTTCTGGAGATCGCGGGCAGTCACATCATTTGCGGCGGTGAATCCGAGAATGTGCGAGCTGACATCGACGGGGTCCACGTTGCGAGTGACCTTGCCGATGACGGCAGCAAGCTCCCCTTCGTGATGCACCAGAGAGGACGCGCTCGGTATGCGGATGGGCGACAGGGGTCCGATGACCGACGTCGGAGGTTTGAGGAAGATCAACGGGTTCTCCGGGACATCCGAATCCATCTCGGCGGCATGGTCGACGTAGTTCTTCCCGACAGCCACCACCTTTGTCGGTATCACCGGGGACAGCAGCTTGACCTGGGTGATGGGCAAGACGGTCTCAGAGCGCTCCCAGTGGAAGAACGGCGAACCGTGGTACAACCGGATGCCATCAGGTTCCACCGTGCCGTACGTGATGTCGTCGGCCTCGGCGTCAATACGTACGATCTTCATGGTTGCTCCGGTTGGGCGACACGATCGGGCATGGTGCCCGGGTATCGACTAGATGTACTCGCGCCATTCAGGGTGGAGGTCCAGCTTTCCGGTCACGGTACCCATGAACAGTTCTTGGGCGCGTCGGGTGACAGGGCCGGGAGTCCCGTCACCGACCGGCCGGTCGTCGATCTCGCGGACGGGGGTGACCTCTGCGGCAGTACCGGTGAAGAACACCTCATCTGCGTAGTACAGATCCGTTCGTGATATCGCCGACTCCTTGAGCGTGTACCCGTCTTCCTCCAGTAGGCGATAGACCGAGTCACGCGTAATGCCGTCCAGAGCCCCGGCCGACGTCGGCGGCGTATGGACGATGCCGTTCCGGATCATGAAGATGTTCTCCCCGCTGCCCTCAGCGATGAGTCCGTCCTCGTTGAGCATGAGCGCTTCGTCGTATCCGCCTTTGATGGCTGCCGACTTGGCGAGCACCGAGTTGATGTATCCCCCGGTTCCCTTGGCATCTGGCATGAATGCGTTGTGACCTATCCGGCGCCACGAAGAGACGGCGACCCGGATGCCTTTCTCAAGTCCGTCCTCGCCGAGGTAGGCACCCCACGGCCAGGCAGCCATGATCATGTGTACTCCGGCACCTGCCGGATTCAGCCCCATCGAACCGGTACCGAAGAACGTGATCGGTCGGATGTAGCCGGATGACAGCTCGTTGACTCGCAGCAGCTCCTTGGCCACCTCGACGAGCTCATCAACGGTGTACGAAAGCGGTATCCCGAACGCTTTCGCCGAACGGGCGAGGCGGTCCATGTGATCGGTCAGACGGAATACCGAGGTACCGTCCGGTCCGTCGTACGCGCGGATGCCCTCGAAGGCACCGGTCCCGTAGTGGAGACCGTGAGAGAGCACGTGAACCTTGGCGTCGTCCCATGGCACGAGGGACCCGTCCATCCAGATGTATTGCGTGGCTTCCATGCCCCTAGTTTGGCACCGTCGGCGCCGCTAGCGCAGCGACCGCCCGCCCAGGCACGATGCAACCGACCAACGTGTTTGCATGCGGTGTCACAGCAGATGATCACCATGCCATGCGAGGATCGCCTCAAAGCGCTCCTTGCGGTGCTTCGGCTTCCCGGAGCGGGACAGCTCGTGACCCTCCCCGGGCGGGAACAACAAGAGCTCGGTCTCGACACCCTTGGTTGCCAGCAGTGTGAACAGCTGTTGTCCCTGCTCGATCGGGCATCTGAAATCGTGCTCCGAGTGGATGATCAGCGTCGGTGTCTCGATGGCGTGCGCCCTGGCGAGCGGACTGGCCTCCCATAGGTCAAGCGCTCCAGAAGGCATCTCGGCACGGAGATACAAAGGGATGAAGAACGGGATGTCCGAGGTCCCGGCCATCGACAACCAGTTGTAGACGCCTCGTTCAGCCACCGCCGACCTGTAGGTCTGGTCCATGGAGGTGATCATCACGGTCGAGAGGCCCCCGTACGAACCGCCCATGATGCCGAGGCGTTCCAGGTCCAATCTCGGAAACTGATCGGCGGCGGCGTAAGGGGCGGACTTGAGGTCGAGCTGGTCGGCCGGAACCTCCTTGCCCCATTCGCCCACGGGCGTATTGACGTGATTCTGCCCATATCCCGACGAACCGCGCGGGTTGACTGCAACGACCCCGTAGCCGGCACCCGCATACACCTGGAACTCGTCGAAGAAACCCCACGTGTACTGGGCGGCGGGTCCACCGTGGATGTTGAACAACAACGGAACAGCCTCGTCACCATCGGGGAGGAACACCCATCCGTGGATCATGTGACCGTCGGAGTCGAAGGTGAACTCATCGGGCTCTATCAGGTTGGCTTCGGCGATGAACGCGGCGTTGAGCTCGGTCAGGACCAACTCGGAGCCGTCGCTCGTCACGGCAACGACCTCGCCCGGTGATGTGGGTGATGACACCGTGATCGTCATGTCCCCGCTGGCATCGGCGGCGAAACTCGTCACGACACGTTGCCCTCCGACTCGAACTTCCTCCCCTGCCTCGCTGAAGGCAACCAGATGCTCGGCGCCACGGTCCTGTGCAACGGCGAGCACGATGCCATCCCCGACAGGTTGCGGATTCAGTGCTGACCCCGCAACACCGCCCGACAGCACGTGCCGGTCCGTACTCGTGATTGCCCGGGTGCCGCTTGGTCCGTCGAGTCGATGGATCTGTGTCAACTCGAGCGTCGGCGCGTCGGTTGCGATTCCAAGCGCAAGGAGCTCACCGCTTCCGTCGTACCCACACCACGCCCAGTTCCCGCGATCGGTGGCCGCCGTCGGTTCCTCGCCTCCCCGGGCCGGCACCGTGTAGACCGTGTTGAGGAACTCCATCCATGGGCGCGCCTCAGTCGCTGAAAGGAACGCAATAGTTTCTCCGTCGGGCGACCACGCTGGATGGGTCTGTGAGTAGGCACCACTGGTCAACTGGGTCGTGGCCCCTGTTGCAACGTCGACGAGCCATATGTGGGATCTGACGTTGTACGTCCACGACTTGTTGTCGAACCTAAATGCGGGTTCCTGGATTCGTCGTGGTCTACGCTCACGCTCCTCGACGTCCTCGATTCCGTCTATGTACTCGGAACTGACGACCGCAATGGTCCTCCCGTCCGGGGACCATGCGAGCTCGGAGACCCCGAGGTCGAAGTCGGTGATGATCCGCACAACCCTGTCGTTACCGCGCAGCGCGAGCTGCGGCTTCGCCTTTTCGTCGGCATCCTTCCGCAGGAACGCAAGGGCGGACCCGTCAGGCGACCATCGGGGTGAGTGGTCAGCGTCGCCTTCTGTCACGCGAGCGACCGTGCCAGCCTCGCAGGTCCATAGGTGCCGCAGATACGTGTCCTGCTCAAGGTCCATCTGCGTGGTCACGAACACGACCGCGTCCCCCTTCGGGTGGCGCTGCACATCTGAGGGGATTCGAAATCCGCCGAGCTGATCAGGACGCACGGTACTTCCTTTCGAGAAACCGGAACCACCCTATCGAATCCGGCTTCGCTGTGGCAGCGACCTGATCAGCAAAGAAGTGAGCCGGGGTCTCCATCCATCAAAGGCAGGATCTCGCTGCGCCGCACGGTACCGTGGCCCGATGCACCGATTCATTGCCTCTGGGTTCTCCGTCGGACTCATTCCGTCCCGCCTCTGGCATTCCGACAACGGTGCGGGAACATTCGGTGCAGCGCTTGCCGCGATCGTGGCCTACCTGACGTGGGACAACCCTTGGTGGTCCCACGCCGCGGTGTTCGGTGTCGTGGCGGTCCTGGCACTGTGGTCAGCGAAACCGTTCGCCGATGACCACGCCGACCCGGGTTGGATAGTCATCGATGAGATGGCTGGCACGTTCGTCGCCGTCGTCGGCCTCACCGGGTGGCCATGGGTGATCGCGGTGGTCGTGGCCCGACTGGCGGACATCTTCAAAGTACTCCCTGGCGTCGCCCTGGCCGAGCGTCTCCCCGGCGCGCTCGGCATCGCGATGGATGACGTCGTCGCAGGGCTCTACGGTCTCGGAGCCGGCTGGCTCTCGTGGTGGCTCTTCTTCTGAGAAGCTGAACAGCGTCTACGGCAGCTCGATGTATCGCACAGCAGCGATGCCCTCGAGGGCAAGGATGCTGTCGAGGTCGGCGTTGGTGAGACCACTGTCGATTGCGATGCCCATCACGGCGCCCGATCCGTCGGGCCCACGGCCGACGACCATATCGGCGATGTTGCAACCGAGTTCACCGAGGAACGTCCCGACCCGACCGATACATCCTGGAGAGTCGTCGTTGCGGACGAGCAACATGTGGCGCGTCAGGGGCACCTCGATTGCATAACCGTCGATTCCCACGAGCGAGGGGCCTTTCCGAGCCATCACCGTTCCTGCGACGGTCCGTTCCACCCCATCCACCACACCCGTGAGACGAATCACGGACTGATAGTCGTCGAGGTCGGGCTGGGCTTCCTCCACCACCGCTACCCCCTTTGAGGCAGCAATGAGTGGAGCGTTGACGTACGAGACGGTCTCCTCGGTCGAGCCCGACAAGGCACCCTTGAGCGCAGACAGCGCAAGGGGACGTACCGGCTCGCTGGCGAGCCGCCCCTTAGCGGTCACCACGAGTTCGCTCGGTAGGCCCTTGGCCTGGACGACGAAGATGCGCCCGAGCTGTTCTGCCAGGGCGATGTACGGCTTGACCTCGGCCGAAACCGTTGCCCCGAGATCGAGGTTCACCGCAGACAGGACAAGCTGACCAGACAGGGCTTCGGCCACGGCTTGGGCGACCGCGACGCCGGCCTTGTCCTGCGCCTCCCTTGTGCTGGCACCGAGGTGTGGCGTCACAGTGACCTGAGGGAGCTTGAACAGAGGACTGTCGGTCTTGGGCTCGATATCGAAGACGTCGACCGCGGCACCACCGACCTTGCCGCTGACAACGGCATCGGCAAGATCAGTCTCGTTGAGGATTCCGCCCCGTGCCACGTTGATGATCCGAACGCCATCCTTCATCGTGGCAATCGAGTCGGCATTGACCAGGTTCTCCGTCTCGGCGTTGCGAGGGAGGTGGATCGTGATGACGTCGGCGCGGGCGAGGACTTCGTCCAGAGGTAGGAGCTCGACACCGAGACGGCGAGCACGCTCGGCCGACACGTAGGGATCATATGCGATCAGCGCCATGCCGAACGATGATGCACGTTGGGCCACCAGGGTTCCGATCTTGCCGAGGCCGAGCACACCGAGTGTCTTGCCGTGGAGCTCGACGCCCTCGAACTTGTTTCGGTCCCAGCGACCTTCGCGCAGGCTCGCGTCGGCCTCGGCGATCCGGCGGGCTTGGGCAAGTATCAGCGCCATCGTGTGCTCTGCCGCCGAGATGGTGTTGGCGTTCGGAGCGTTGACAACCATGACACCGTGTTCCGTTGCCGCTTCAAGGTCGATGTTGTCGACGCCGATGCCCGCCCGTCCGACCACCTCGAGCAGCGGTGCAGATTCGATCATGGCGCGATCGACATCGGTGGCCGATCGCACGATGAGGGCCGCGGCGTCCTTGAGCGCTGCAACGACCTCCGAGCGGTCGGCGCCCACGAGGTCCCTGACCTCGCACTTCTCGGCGAGTGCGTCGATCCCAGCCTCGGCTATCGCCTCTGCGACCACGACGACTGGTCGCGAGGTCTGCTTGTCGTTTCTGTTCGTCATGATCCTTGTGTCTTGTCTCGGAGAATCTTCTGCACCATGCCCGGATCGGCCTTGCCGCCCATGTGACGCATGACCTGTCCCATGAGGAACCCGATCGGCTTGCTGTCACCCGCCTTGATCTTGTCGACAGCATCGGGATTGTCGGCGATGACGACATCGACGGCCTCCTCAAGAGCTCCGGAATCGGAGACCTGCAACAGATCCTGCGCTTGTGCGATGGTGGCCGGAGCCCCCTCCCCCTCCATCGCCCGAGTGAGCACGTCCTTGGCAGCCGACGACGACAGCTTGCCAGCCTCGACCATCTGTGCCAACTCCACGAGGTGATGCGCCGTCAGCGACGACTCGGAAACCTCGGTTTCCTGTCGCCGTGCGTGTGCAACCACTTCGCCGGTGAGCCAGTTGCCGACCAACCTTCCGGGCGCGCCGAGCTCAACGGCATCGCCGAACAGTCGGGCGATCGCAGGGTTGTCCCCGAGAATCTCAGCTGTCGCCGCGTCGACCCCAGCCGACATGAACCGACGCCGTGTCTCGGACGGGAGTTCTGGCAATGCATCGCGCACCCGGGACTGCCAATCCGTCGAAACCTCGAGAGGTAACAGATCGGGGTCCTGGAAGTAGCGGTAGTCCTCGGACTCCTCCTTTGTGCGCATCGATGTCGTCACTCCGGAGTCCTCGTTCCAATGCCGGGTCTCCTGGATGATGTCACCGCCGCCTTCAAGCACAGAGATCTGGCGGCCGATCTCGTACGCGATCGCCCGTTGGAGCGACCTGAGTGAATTGACGTTCTTCGTCTCGGTCCGGGTGCCGAGCGGTTCGCCGGGACGCCGTACCGAAACATTGGCATCGAAACGCATCGAGCCAGCCTCGAGCTTCGCGTCGGACACACCCAACGCGAGCACCACTCGCTGGAGCTCGGCGCCATACGCTCGCGCCTGTTCCGGGGTGGTGATGTCCGGCTCGGTCACGATCTCCACGAGTGGGACACCCGCCCTGTTGAAGTCGAGGAGCGTGTGGCTCGCGCCATGGATGCGGCCACCGTTGTCACCCACATGAGAGCTCTTGCCCGTGTCCTCTTCCATGTGCACACGGGTGATCCCGACCACGGTGGGTTCACCATCGACATCGACCTCGAGTCTGCCGAACTCGCACACAGGAAATGTGTATTGGCTGATCTGGTAGTTCTTCGGAAGATCCGGATAGAAGTAGTTCTTGCGGTAGAACAGCGATGACTCGTTGATTGTGCACCCGAGGGCCGTGCCGATGGTGACGATGCCCTCGATCGCTTCAACGTTGGGTACCGGGAGTGCACCTGGGAGAGCCAGGCACACGGGGCAGCATGCTGTGTTCGGGTCTTCGGGCGTATCGGCCCGACATCCGCAGAACATCTTCGACTTCGTGGACAACTCGACATGTGTCTCCAGCCCGATGACCGCTTCCCACCCGTTCAGGTTCGTCATGGCGCCACCGTTTCGGACGTCGCCAGTGGTGCGCGCTGCGTGAATCCTGCAAGCGATTCGACCGTGGCGGCGACCTGGTACATCCGTTCTTCACCGAGCGACGGGGCCATGATCTGGAACCCGATCGGCAAGCCGCCGTCGTCCAACCCGACCGGCACGGAGATGGCTGGATCACCGGCGAGGTTCGACGGGATCGTGCACACGTCCGAGTAGTACATCGCGATGGGGTCGGCGGCACGCTCTCCCACACGAAAGGCTGTTGTCGGGGATGTGGGCGAGATGAGGACATCGACGTCGGCATAGGCAGCGGCGAAGTCGTTGCGGACGAGTGTGCGAACACGCTGGGCCTGCCCGTAGAAGGCGTCGTAGTAGCCGGCCGACAGAGCGTAGGTGCCCAGCAGAATTCGCCGGATCACCTCAGGACCGAAACCCTCGGCTCTCGATGCGGCCATCATGTCCTCGGTCGTGCCCTCGCTCGCCGACCGGTGGCCGTAGCGGACGCCGTCGAAGCGGGCAAGGTTCGCCGAAGCCTCGGCGGGGGCGATGAGGTAGTACGCAGACAGAGCGAACTCAGAACTCGGGAGCCCGACCTCTGTTACCGAAGCCCCGGCATCTGCGAGTTTGTCTGCCATCGTTGACACCGCAGCTCTGACCTGCGGGGCGATACCCTCTCCCATCAGCTCCCGCACCACACCGATACGAAGGCCGGCAACCCCCTTGCTGATCGATCCTGCAAGGTCGGGAACCGGACCATTGATGCTCGTCGCATCGAACCGGTCCCAACCCGCAACCGCATCGAGGAGCAAGGCGGAATCCTCGACGGTACGCGAGAAAGGTCCGATCTGGTCGAGCGATGACGCAAACGCAATGAGGCCATAACGAGATACGAGACCGTACGTCGGCTTCATGCCCACAACGCCGCACAGGGCCGCTGGCTGGCGGATGGATCCTCCTGTGTCGGACCCGAAGGCACCAAATGAGGATCCGACGGCGACCGACGCGGCCGAGCCACCGGAGGATCCGCCTGGCACATAGTCCGCGTTCCATGGGTTCCTGGTCTCGCCGAATGCAGAGTTCTCTGTGGACGACCCCATGGCGAACTCGTCAAGGTTGGTCTTGCCTACCAGAACGGCACCTGCCTCCCTCAGCCTCGTCACGGCCGTCCCGTCGTACGGTGGGCTCCAGCCGGCCAATATCTGGGATGCCGCGGTGGTCTCGACGCCCTTGGTGCACATGTTGTCCTTGAGCGCGATGGGAATCCCGTGGAGCGGACCGAGATCCTCTCCCGCCGCGAGCGCCTCGTCTGCGGCCGTCGCGGCCGCCCTTGCACCGTCGCGGTCGAGCGTCAGGAATGCATGGAGATGAGCCTCTGACATCGACGCCCGCTTTGTGACGGCGTCAAGCAGTTCCACGGCGGAGAATGTACCGGCGCGAAGTCCGGCACCTGCGGCAGCGATCGACAGATCGGCAAGATCATCCGTCATGGTCACAGAATCCTCGGAACACGGAACTGACCGTCCTCGCTGTCGGGCGCTTGACTGAGAAACGAATCGCGCTCGAGCGAGGGCAGCACTTCGTCTTCCCGGAATCCGTTCACCATCGGAAGCGGATGCGACGTCGGTTCGACACCTTCGGTCGGGAGCGCCTGCACCCGCTCGGCATGCTCAAGGATGTCCTCGAGCTGCGAGCCATAGGCCCTGAGTTCGTCTTCGCTCAGCGCGATGCGGGCGAGGTTGGCAACTTTGGCGATGTCGATTTCAACGGGCATACAGGCGATGGTACCGATGCTCCTGCCTCTTCCCATACACAGCAGAACCGGATGGGCACGGTGATTCCGGTTGGCTCGTCGCCGGACCGTCCGTTTCGGAACCACGCGAAGCTACCGTCATCTGATGCTCCCCACCCCCGACCGCCAAGAACTGCTCCGACGGGTCCCACGGCTCGTCTTCGGACTCGTCATATTCGGGGTCGGCATCGCGATGCAGATCATTTCGACGCTCGGGCTGTCTCCCTGGGAGGTGCTCCATCAAGGGGTCTCCATCCAGTCGGGTATCCCGATCGGCACCGTCGGCATCCTCACGGGCATCGTCGTACTCGTGCTGTGGGTCCCGCTCAGGGAACGCTGGGGAGTCGGAACCGTACTCAACGTATTCATCATCGGGATCGTCATCGACCTCACGCTCCTGGTGACACCGAACGAAGTCGACCAGCTGTGGCTCCGATGGCTCCTCCTGTCGGGTGGGATCGTCATCGTTGCGATCGGTTCGGGGTTCTACATCGGGGCGGGCCTCGGTCCGGGCCCACGCGACGGACTCATGACAGGTTTGGCGCACCGGGGCTGGAATGTCGGCGTCGCTCGGCTTCTCATCGAGGTCACGGTGCTGGCACTGGGATGGTTCCTCGGTGGGACCGTCGGAATCGGCACGGTGCTCTTCGCCTTCGGCATGGGTCCGCTCATCGCGGTCTTCCTCCCTGCACTGTCCTTGCCACCGGTCGCTGCCCACCGAAACACGGCGATCTCGCCGTCCGTCGCAGACTGAGAACCGAAGTACGCGGCTATTCGCCGTCCGTGCACACGGGCGGTTCGAACTGAGGGACATCGAGCGCCTCACAGGTGACGTCCGTCGTCGTCGCGTTGCCCTGATCATCGATGTGATAGGTGAGCATGAGAATCGACGCCGAACCCTCGACCCGGATGATGGTGCCTTCGATACCACCGGCATGGTCCCGATGGGTGTAGGCGTGTTGTGCACGAGAACCAGCGCTCGCTGCCTCGACGATGCACGCCGCGCTCTGCTCGCTCACGTATGCGGTGGTGGAGGGCCACCCACTCGAAAGCACCGTCGTACCGCAATCGACGTATCCGCTCGGCACCTGGCGCATCACCTCGTCAGCGTCGAGCGCCGCCTGGGTCGGAGCCACGCCGAGACCGGGGTCAATGGTGGTCGACGGGCCCGAGCTCCGCAGTGAACACCCGGCGCCTGCAAGGGTCAGAATCACAAACACCATTGCCAGCCGTCGACGATGAAATACACGGCGATTGATCACGGTTACCTCTCGCAGCGATACTAATTCGGAACTCCGAGTGGCGGTAGCACGATGCGAGAACAATCTCTCAATGTCACCATCCGACATTTTGATGGGTGCCCGCACTGGGAACTCGCACGCGACCGCGTGCAGCAGGCGCTCGGCGAGATGGCCACGACGATCTCGTTCGAACTGATCGACACGACCGAAATGGCCGAGGCAGTCGGATTTCGAGGCTCACCGACGATACTCATCGACGGCGTCGACCCGTTCGGTGATCCGGATCTGCCCATCGGTCTGAGCTGTCGTATCTACTTGACTGAGAACGGAATCGAGGGCGCCCCCTCCGTCGCACAGCTCGTGAGGGCGTTCGCATCAACCGGCGGCTGAGCGCTCGTCGGTCAGGTGCTCAGAAACTGCTTCATGACTCCCAGAACGATGTCAAGATTGGCGATCGGCATCGATTCACCGACCTGGTGGGCCTGCGAGGCCTCGCCCGGGCCATAGTTCACGGCCACAGCGCCACGATCCGTGAGTCGCGCCACGTCCGTCCACCCCTGTTTGGCCATGCGTTCACGTCCGATCAGCTCATCAAGTCGGTCGACCAGGGGATCGTCGACATGAACCAGACCTGCCGGAGCGCTGTCCTTGATACGGATCTCATCCGCGGCCGCCGCCACCGAACGCAGGCGCACCTCTGCGTCTTCAACTGAGTACACCGGTGGAAATCGATAGTTGAGGTTGATCGTGAAAGTGGGCGGGATGATGTTGTTGGCGATACCGCCGTGCGCCTGGGTCACGGAGAACACTTCGCGATAGATGAGACCACCGATGTCGACCGGATCCGGTTCCCTCTCGTCCATCTCAGCGAGCCATGCGCCACCGCGGGTGACCGCATTGACACCGAGCCACGGTCGGGCTGCGTGTCCGCTTGACCCTTGGAAGACGATGTCGGCATTCATCACACCGTTGCATCCGAACTCAAGGTTGAGATCGGTGGGTTCCATCACGATGGACACCGCAGCGTCCAGGAGCCACGGAAGCCCATCGAGAACAGCCTCGAGACCGTTCTCGTCGGTGGGTCCCTCTTCCTTGTCATAGAACACACATACGAGATCGAACGGACCCTCGGTGGCTGCACCGCTGTCGAGCAACTCGATCATGACTGCAACACCGGCCTTCATGTCGCTCACCCCGAGGCCAACCACCCGGTCACCATCGATCCGTGCCTTTGGGTCTCCTTGTACGGGGACCGTGTCGATATGCCCGTAGAGAGCTACGAAGGGTTTGTCGCCCGGAGCGCCCACGATGGCAGCATCCCCGATGCGCCGCACCGGATGCGAGCCATCAAATCGATCCATGATCCACGCACAGAGTGCCGCCTCGTCGCCCGTAACCGACGGGATGTCGACGATTTCGATCAGAGTGTCGAGAACAGTCATACAGGTACCTCGAATGTCCGGAGCGCTTCGTTGAGCGATGTCTTGTTGTCGGTGGATTCCGTCCTCTGTCCGATGATCAATGCACATTGCAGGTCGTACGAACCGGCTGGGAACTGTTTGGGTCGGGTTCCGGGGACCACGACCGAGTTCGGGGGCACGTATCCCCGTGTCTCGATCGGTTCGGGTCCGGTCACATCGATGATCGGCGTCGACGCGGTGATGGTGGTGTTTGCTCCGAGCACGGCACCAGCTCCGATCAGCGCACCTTCGACGACGATGCTGCGACTCCCGATGAATGCGCCGTCCTCGATGATGACCGGCCTGGCGCCGGGTGGTTCAAGCACCCCACCGATCCCGACACCGCCCGACAGGTGGACTCCCCTTCCGATCTGGGCGCATGAGCCAACCGTGGCCCAGGTGTCGACCATCGTGCCTTCACCGACCCACGCCCCGATGTTCACATACCCGGGCATGACGACCACACCCGGTTCACAGAATGCCCCGTACCGGACGGTACCGGGCGGCACCACTCGGATTCCTGCAGCTTCGAGGCCCTTCTTCGTGGGGATCTTGTCGTGGTACTCGAAGGGGCCGACACCGATCGTTTCGATCTTGGCGAGTCGGAAGTAGAGCAGGATCGCACGTTTGACCCATTGGTTGACGACCCATTCGCCATCGACCTTGGCGGCAACTCTGACCACACCCTTGTCGAGGTCCTCGATCGTTGCCAGGACGGATTCCCGTGCCTCGGTGATGGGGATCTCGTCGGCGTAGGCCCTGTCGATGATCGATTCTGTTGACATCCGTCCTCCGGTCAGCTCAGCGCCGCGACGAGCGCATCGGCGGCCGCCTCACATTCGTCGAGTGCAGGGACAAGGGCGAATCGGATATACCCCTCGCCGCCCTCTCCAAAGAACCTACCCGGCGATACGACAACGCCGTGATCAAGTAGCAGGTCGGTGGTCGCAAGGTCGTCTGCAACCTTCACCCAGAGATAGAGACCGGCTTTCGACCCAACGATCTCCAGACCGAGCTTGTCGAAAGCAGCACTCAGGATCTGACGCTTCTGAGCGAAGATCACCCTGCGTTGGGCTGCGTGTGCATCGTCGGACCATGCCGAGACTGCCGTCTGCTGCACGAAGTCGGGCGACGCCGAACCGGTGGTGGAGCGGAGGTGCTTCAGTGCGGTGATCGCGTCAGCATCGCCGACGATCGCACCTGAGCGGTACCCGGTCATCCCGGAACGCTTGGACAGCGAGAGATACACAAGCAGGCCCTCGAACCCTGCATCGGCGACCTGGAGCGCCGACGGC
The DNA here is from genome assembly GCA_965368815.1 of uncultured Acidimicrobiia bacterium. Taxonomy (GTDB): domain Bacteria; phylum Actinomycetota; class Acidimicrobiia; order Spongiisociales; family UBA5794; genus UBA5794. The sequence continues at coordinate 9,920 of CBDUOH010000026.1, read as the reverse complement.
GGACCTCCGGGAAACGCATCGTCTTCATACGTGTCGACGTAGCACTCGTCTGACAGGAGCATGGCATCGTTGTCCCGCGCCAGGCGATACAGCTCGGAGAGCTCGTCGAGTGAGGTCACCGAACCGGCCGGGTTGTGGGGTGTGCACGTCCAGATCAGCTTCGTGCGATCGAGCACGGAAGGATCGATGTCACCGGCGCGCATCACGAAATCACCGTCGAGAACCACCTTGTGTGTCTCGGCCCCAGCGAAGACGGCGCCTCGCTCGTAGACCGGGTATCCGGGACTTGGGAACACAACGACGTCGGATGCGTGCGGATCGATGAAGGCGAAGTGGGTCGAGAAGATCGCCTCTTTCGAGCCACTGGTCGGTATGACCTGGCGGGCCGGATCGACATCGATACCGTGGCGCCGCTTCACCCATGCCGCAATCGCCGTACGGAGATCCGCCCTCCCGGTGGCAGTCGGGTATTGCGACACTTCGGGGATTGCGGCGCGTGCAGCGTCACGTATGAACGAGGGAGTCGGCTCCTGCGGGTCACCGATCGAGAAATCGATGACCGGCAGTCCGGCCTCCTTGCGGTCGATGGCGCGCTGTTGGATGGTGGCTATCGGGTAGTCGCCGAGCGCTGCGAGTGCAGGGTTGAGATCCATGACCGAGACGGTAGCCGGGATGCGGAATCCTGATTCCGAATTCGACGACCAGTCGACACGATCATGTACCCGCAGATGTTCGGTCGACGACCTCGCATCATGTGTCCACCGATCCGGCGTAGCCTGTGGCGCATGAACACCACGGGTTATCGCGTCACCTACACCCTGCTCGGGCTCGCCCTTGTCGGCATCATCGCGGGTTCTCTCCTGTTCATACCTTCGGGAGACCCCGAGCGGCTCCCCGATGCCGTCGAATCGTATGCGCCCCGCAACGGGGACCTAGTCACCAACCCGATCAAGGTCGTGATCGACCTGCTCGCCGACTACGAAGTCCGGTTCGTGATCGACGGGATCACCATCCCGGCCGATCAGGTCGATTCGATCATCGCAACAGGGCGGCACCAGTTCACGCCCGGTGATGGCAAGGTCATCGAACGTTGGACACCCGGGGCTCACACGGTCGTAGCATCCTGGGTCGGCGGACCGAGTTCGATCGACACGGGAACGCTTGTGTGGACGTTCCGCGTGCAATAGGCAGGGCAGCGGCCTTGAGCGAGGAGCAACAATGAGCGGACGTGACCAAACGGATACCGTCGACTGGCATCCCGTCCTGGCCGGAGCGGTCGCCGGCGCCATTGCCGCGTTGGCAGGTTCGGTCCTCGCATTGGTCCTGCGCAGTCCCGATGAGATCGTCGCAAACTCGCTGACCGTCACGATCGCGGCTCTGGTCCTGGGGGTCGCGGCCGGGCTGGTGTGGCGACGCAGCCGTGCAACCGCCCGACCGGCACGATTCTTCGCAATGGCACTCGTGGTCGGGTTTGCCGGCTCGATGGCTGTCGTGGCAGCCGGTGAGCTCTTCCTGCTCGACAACCTCACGGCGTTCGCCGTGCCCATTGCAGGACTCATCTTTGTCATGCTGGCACTCCTCGTGCCATTGCTGTCGACCATCGCCCGACCACGCTGGATCGGAGTGCTGACGATCGCGGCTGCCATCGTCGTTGGTGTCGCGTTGTTCGGAAAGGGGAACGTGGCTTCGGGTGAACTCGCCCTCGACGACCTCGCAACCACATCCACGACCCACGGTCCGACCGGGTCAGAACCGTTGGGTATTTCGGGTGAGATCTCGATTCCAGCAGATCTTGCCAACGAGTACGTCGTTTCGCGAGGCATCGTGACCTACGAGGTGCCGGAGATTCTTCGGGGGCTGTCGACCGTGGGTGTCGGCGAATCGACAGCTGTCACCGGTTCGATCATCCCGGGAGGCGTTTATGAATTCCTCCTCGACCTGCAGTCGTTCACGTCCGACCAGAGTCGTCGTGACAGCCGGGTTGTCGGTTGGTTCTCAGATTTCCCCATCGGCACCTTCTCGGGCTCCAACTTCAACCTGCCGGCCGCGGCAACGGTTGGCGTACCGGTCGCCTTCAGCATCACCGGCGACCTGACGATCAACGACATCACATTGCCGACCACATGGCAGATCGAGGCTCGCGTCGAATCCAACGGCGATCTCTCGATCCTCGGGGAGACCGACATCGTCTTGTCCGACTTCGACATCCCGGTGCAGACGGGGGTCATCGTCATGGAGGATTTCGCGCACCTCGAGGTCCTGGTGAGCGCGACGCCCTCCACGTAGGGTCCGACGGCGCTCAGACCTCGGGACGCAACAACGCGCCGGGACCTTCCGAAAGGAGCTCAGCGAAGGCAACGGCGTCGAGTATGGGAACTCCGATCGCCTCGGCCTTTGCCAGTTTCGATCCTGCCTTTTCGCCGGCAATCAATGCGTCAGTGCTCTTCGACACCGATCCGGTGACCTTGCCGCCTCGATCGACGACTGCGGCCTTGGCCTCGTCGCGGGTGAAGCCCTCGATGGTCCCTGTGATGACGAACGTGAGACCTTCCAGTGTCTGATCGAGCGTCGGCCCGGTCTTGTCAGGAAGTTGCATCGCAACACCGACCGCTGCCAATCGATCGATGAGTGTTGCGTTGTCGACATCTGCGAACCAGTCCGAGACCGACCGCGCAATCTCGGGACCGATTCCGTCGATCTCCGCGATCTCGTCGGCGCTGGCCGACCGCAGCCGATCCATCGAACGGAAATGCTCAGCGAGGAGTTGGGCGACGGTACCCCCGACATGATCGATGCCGAGCCCGAAGACGAGCTTGCCGAGCGGACGTGTCTTGGACCGCTCGATGGCATCGATCAGCTTGTTCGCCGATATGTCTCCCCAACCCTCAAACGTCAGCAGATCGTCAACGGCAAGGCCGAAGATGTCAGCCGGACTCTCGATCATGTCGGCCGATATGAGTGCATCGACCGTCTTGTAGCCGAGACCCTCGATATCCATCGCACCGCGCGATCCGAAGTGGTAGAGATACTCACGAAGTCTGCTCGGGCATTCGAATCCCCCGGTGCATTTCGCCTTGGCCTGCCCCTCGGGTAGGACGATGGGGTTGCCGCAGAATGGGCACTCCCGCGGCATGTGCCACTTCGGAAGACCCTTGGGGCGGAGACCGAGCACCGGCCCGACCACTTCGGGGATGACATCGCCCGCTCGTCGGACCACCACGGTGTCCCCCGGTCGGACGTCCTTGCGGTGGACCTCGCCTTCATTGTGTAGCGTTGCGTTCGTGACGGTGACGCCCCCGACGAAGACGGGCTCCATCACCGCATATGGCGTGACCGCGCCGGTCCGGCCGACATTGATCTCAATCGACCTGAGTACCGTGTTCTTCTCCTCGGGCGGGAGTTTGAAGGCGATGGCCCAGCGTGGAGACCGTGCCGTGAAACCAACTTCGGCCTGATCGGCGAATGCATCGACTTTCACGACGATCCCGTCGGTTTCGTAGTCGCGGTCGTGACGGTGGGCAGTTGCTGATTCGATGAATTCCTTCACCTCATCAATCGTCGCGACCTTCCGGTTCTCGGGATTGATGCGGAGGCCCATCCCGCTCAGCCACTCCATCGCAGCGCTATGGCCGTTGAGAGCCGGGCCACCCTCAACATGCCCCAACTGGTAGATCCAGACCCCCAGGTTGCGATCGGCCGTGGCTGAGGGATCCTTCTGGCGAATCGACCCTGCGGCTGTGTTGCGCGGGTTGATGTACGGCGGAAGACCCGCTTCCTCCTGGCGCTTGTTCAGTTTGTCGAACTCCGAGACCGGTAGGTAGATCTCCCCTCGGACCTCGAGCACCGCGGGGGGATCTCCGCGCAGCACCATCGGGATCGACTTGACCGTCCGGACGTTCGCAGTGACGTCCTCGCCCACGGCACCGTCGCCCCGGGTCGCACCGCGTACCAGCCGACCATCCTCGTAGACGAGTGAAATGGCAAGTCCGTCGATCTTGAGTTCGCAGCTGAAGGCAGATGGTTCCCGACCGAGTTCGGCGACCAGCCTGCGATACCAAGCGTCGAGCTCGTCCATGTTCATGGCGTTGTCGAGCGAGAACATCCTCTCGCGATGCGTCACCGGTGCAAAGAGGTCGTCTATCGGTCCACCGACCCGCCGCGTCAGCGAGTGCGCATCCACGAGGTCGGGATACTCATCCTCAAGGGCCACGAGCTCGCGGTACAGGGTGTCATACTCGTTGTCGTCGATGATGGCATCATCGAGCACGTGGTACCGATAGTTGTGCTCCCGTAGCTCGGCAAGCAACTGGCGATATCGATCAGATGGTTCCACATTTCCTCCGACGTGCGAAAGCCAAGTTACCGCCTCGTTGCGACGGATCCCGCACGCTCCGACAACGCTCGGTCATCCACGATCGTGCCACCGCCGAGTACGTACTCACCGTCGTACATGACAAGGGCCTGACCGGGGGCTGGTCGCGGTTGTGGTTCGTCGAACGAGAATCGCCATGTATCGCCGCCCTCGACGATCGTTGCACCGGACGGCTCGGATCGGTACCGCACCTTCACCGTCACCCGGGAGCCCACTTCAGGGGCCACATCGGTGTACCGCATGTCGACCACCGTGCAACCGTCGACGAGCAATTCCTCGTATGTGCCGATGGTGATGGTCTGTTCCCGTGGAGCAATATCGACCACATATCTCGGTTCGCCGACAGCAACGCCGAGTCCCTTTCGTTGGCCGATCGTGAATCCGGCAGTCCCCCCGTGGGCACCGATCACGTCACCGTCGGTGTTCAGCACCCTTCCGGGAGCATCGACCTCGGGGTGGGTGTTGCGCAAGAAGTCCCGATAGTCGCCCGACGTGACGAAGCAGATGTCCTGGGAATCAGGCTTGGCCGCGGTGCGCAATCCCATCTCGGAGGCGATCGAGCGAACCTCGACCTTCGTCATCTCTCCGATGGGCAGCCGCACGCGGCTCAGGGCGTTCTGATCGAGCATGTGAAGGACGTAGGACTGATCCTTTGTCCCGTCCACGGCACGGCGGAGCCTGAACACGCCATCGATCTCCTGCACCCGGGCGTGATGACCGGTGACGAGCACGTCACAACCGAGTTCGGCGGTGCGATCCATCAGTGCATCAAACCGGACATTCCTGTTGCATTCGATGCACGGGTTCGGCGTCAGCCCTTCGAGGTACCCCTGTGCAAACGGTTCCACCACTGCTGCCGTGAACTCCTCTACGTAGTCCAGCACGTAGTACGGGATGTCGAGCTGGGCAGCTACGCGCCGTGCGTCCTCGGCATCGGAGAGGGTGCAGCAACCAGCCACGGGCATGGCTCCATCAGGCCCCTCCCACTGCTTGAGTGTGACCCCGATGACGTCGTAGCCCTGCTCGAGCATCAGGGCGGCAGCTACGGAACTGTCCACCCCGCCGGACATGGCAACGAGTGCTTTCATGTCAGGTCCTCGAGGACGGAGAGAACTCGCTTTGCGGCCTCGACCCCTTCACCCACTGGGGTGTTCCAGCCGAAGGTGAACCGAACGCATTCACCCGTCGCGCCCGGTTCGAACCCCATCGCCACCAGCACATGACTGGGTTCGACGGCACCGGATTGGCATGCTGATCCCGCCGCGGCTGCCACACCGACCTGGTCAAGTCTGATCAGGAGCGTTTCGGCAAGCACGCCCGGGAAATGGACATGGCTGTGTTGGACCATTCGCGGGGCATCGGCGCCGCTGATGACAGCGTCGGGTGCACCGGAACGCAGCGCCGACTCGAACGAATCCCGCTCATGCCCGACCCGTTCACGGAACGAGTCCCGCTCTGCGACGGCAACTTTCATCGCCTCCACCATGCCGACGATGCCAGGAACGTTGTATGTGCCTGACCTGCGCCCGGCCTCCTGTCCTCCACCGTGGATGACCGGGTCGAGTTTGATCCCGGGTCCGACCGCAAGAAGCCCGACTCCCTTGGGACCGCCGAACTTGTGGGCCGACAGGGAGATGAGGTCCGCCCGAACCGAGTCGAATGTGATGGACTCGGAGACAAATGCCTGGACGGCGTCTGTGTGGACAGCCACATCGGCATCGAAGGCGTGCACTGCATCAGCGATGGAGGCGATCGGCTGGATCGTTCCGATCTCATTGTTCGCAGCCATGACCGAGACAACGGCGGTGTCGGACCCGACGAAACGCATCACATCGTCGGGGTTCACCAAACACGACCGGGACACGGGAATCCGATCCGTGGTGTAGCCGAACCGACCGAGGCTGTCGGCAGCGCGAAGCACAGCCTCGTGCTCGACGGCCGACACCACGATCCCACGCCTTTCGGATGCCAATGCGACCCCGACGACGGCGAGGTTGTCGGCTTCGGTGCCTCCAGAGGTGAAGATCACGTCGAGCGGGCGCCGTGCGCCGAGAAGGTCGGCCGCCTCCTCTCGGGCGACCTCAAGAGCGTTCTTGGCGGAGCGGGCCTGCGAGTGAAGGCCCGAGGCATTGGCATTGGCGGACTCCATCGCGGCCACGACAACGTCAGCGACGCCCGGCCGCACAGCCGTTGTCGCGGCGTGATCCAGATAGAGCGCTATCTCAGTCATCAATCCATTCGATTCGTTCGGCTACTCGGGCCCAGCGGTCACAAGGAGGAACTCGGCAATGGTGGCTTCGTACCGTTGCGCGTCGATGTTCCACAGATCGGCATGCCCACCTTGTTCAAAACGGTGCGGCGTGACGATATCCGGTCGATCGCCGGCGAATGCCTCGAACCGTTCGACCGGCGTAACCGGATCCTGTGCTCCGTAGAGCAAGAGTATCGGGACATCGAACTCGTCTACCCGGCGGTACTGGTCCAGCGCCCGCCAATCCATACCGAAGCGAACCGCAACCAATCTCCTCCCGAGCCATGAGATGAAGCCGGGCGTGCTGTGCTCCTTGGCGTATTGAACCGCAACATCCTGGATGTCGAGGACCGGTGAATCAAAGACGACACCTTTCACGAGGTCGACCATGTCGGACTCGTGCAGGAACATCGAAGCAACGCTCGCGCCGAACCCCGATCCGATGATCACGAAGTCCTTCGCACCCTTGCGCACACCCAGCTCTATCGCGGCGTCGATGTCCCGCCATTCCTCCTGTCCCCAGTACCGGAGTCCGGACTCGCTCGGAGTGGCGCCGATGTCGTTGCGGATCGTCACCGCCATCACGGGGAAACCCTGCTTGACCAGCGATGGCATGATCCGTAGCGACTCGGAGAGGCGGTCCGTTCCCCTCCCATGCACGAACACCACCCAGGTCGCACGCCGCCCATCGACGAACCAGGCCGGCTGCGGACCGATCTCGGACGGGCTTCGCAGTGGTTCCCAGTTGAGGCCCAACGCAGATGCGGGGTCCCCCGTGTACGCATCGACATCGATACGCACCAGGTCACCGGCGTCCAGGGTCGAGACTTGTGGCTGGACCCCTCGCTCGATGGTCTCGTCCGTGACGCTCACAATTGCCCCCATCTGGGCATAGGCATCGACAGATTCGAGCCCCCATACGCCGACACGCTCCGTCTGGTCGGTTCGTGTCACGACCACCCGCCCTGCTTCATTGGACGAGACCACGACATCGAAAGGGGTCGAGTTTTCGGTCGGCACCATCAGATCCGCCCGTATCGCATTGGCATGCAGCCAGGCCGCAGCGAACCACACGAGCACGAGCATTCCCACGAAGGCAAGAACAGCGCGCCCCGTCCAACGTGGTATTCGAATGGCCATGCGCCGATGGTAGGTGACGAATCAGCGTCACACCCGTGGGGGTGGACCCGCTACTCACCTACGAAAACAGGTTTCTCCTTTGCGAGGAACGCAGCAACGCCGATGCGAGCGTCCTTCGAGCGGAATGTTCCACCGAACTGTTCAGCCTCGATACCGATCCCACCGGACAACGGAAGGTCGTACCCGATGCGTATGGCGTTCTTGATCGCGGCGTATGCAATGGTCGGGCCCTGGGCAAACGCTCTCGCATCCTCCATGGCGAGATCGAGAACGGCGTCGTCTGCGGCGACCTTGTCGGCCAGGCCGATGGCAAGGGCTTCCTCAGCGGCAACGTGGCGGCCTGTCATGCAGAGTTCCTTGCATCGTTGAGGACCGACGATCCGCGCAAGTCGTTGTGTTCCACCCGCCCCGGGGATGATCCCGAGCAGGATCTCGGGCTGTCCGACCTTCGCCCCCTCACCCAGATAGCGGAAGTCCGCCCCCATCGAGAGCTCAAGCCCTCCGCCGAGCGCGTATCCGGTGATCGCCGCAATGGTCGGCTTGGCCAGTCCTTCGAGGGCCGCGACCGCTTCGGTCAGCCCGGACGCCTGTCGGTCGTCGTCACCTGCATCGAACGAGGCCTGGAAACCCGTGATGTCGGCCCCGGCAGCGAAGTGCGGCGAGCCGGTGATGACCACAGCCCTGATGGACGGGTCGGACGCCTCATCAAAGGCCTCGGAGAGATCAGCGATCAAGGCGGCATTGAGCGCATTGACCGGCGGACGATCAAGAGTGATGACGGCAACGCTGTCGTCCACCGTGTAGGTGACAAGTTCCACGAACGGGTCCTTCCGTAGTCTGAGGACAGGCTACCGCGAAGCCACAATCCCTTCAGCTTCGGACCAGGGATCGGACTGTCGTGCCACGAGTCGGTCGATCGCGTCAGCGCCGACCCGGTCGATTGCCGTGTCGACGGACTGCCGGAGCGCTCCGACGAGGGCGTGGCGGGCGATCCGCTGCCTCCGCTCGGCGAGCCTCCCCGACCGGGCCAGATACTTGCGGTGCGATCGGATCGCCTCCACGACCGAGCGGACACCGGTTCCATCGATTGCAACCGTCGGTATCACCGGCGGAACCCAATCGAGGTGTGGACCCGTGTCGAGCATGCTGTTGAGATCGGCGATCGTCTGGTCCGTCTCGCTGCGATCCGCCTTGTTCACGACGAACACATCCGCTATCTCGAGGAACCCCGCCTTCGACGTCTGGATCGAGTCTCCCCATCCGGGGTTGACCACGACCACGGTCGTCTCGGATGCCGAGGCCACTTCGACCTCGGCCTGACCGACGCCGACGGTCTCGACAAGGATCTCGTCGTACCCGACACCGTCGAGAACGGCGAGAACAGCGGGTGTTGTGCTCGCGATACCCCCGAGATGTCCGCGATTGGCCACTGAGCGGATGAAGACATCGGGACGTCCGGCGTGTTCACCCATGCGGATGCGATCGCCGAGTATCGCTCCGCCTGAGAACGGGCTTGAAGGGTCGACTGCGACCACCGCCGTCTTGCGATCCATGCGTTCGGCGAGTAACACGGTGACCATCGCCGATACAAGGGTCGACTTCCCGGCTCCAGGGGCACCCGTGATCCCCACTACGTGTCCCGATCCCCCATCGCGGTACAACGCCCTGAGTGCGTCGAGGACGGCAGGGCTTCCATCGACGACACGGCTGATCAGGTGACCGAGCGCGCGTTCGTCACCATCTCGCGCACGGTCGAGCAGAGTGCTGATTTCCACAGTCGGACACTAGACCAGCATTGGGTTGAACGAAGAGGGCCGGGAAACTGAGACAGGCGACCGGTCAGCCGGAGGCAACGACCTCGAGCACGCCGGGCACACGGTCCTTGAGAATCCTCTCGATACCGACCGTCACGGTGGTCTCCGAGATAGGACAACCGCCACACGCCCCCACGAGCGTGAGGTTGACGGTCCCGCCGTTCACCCCTGCGAGGATCACATCGCCGCCGTCGGCCTGGAGAGCCGGGCGCAGGTAGTCCAGCGCCTCGGTGAGGACGTCGAGGTCGATCTCGGATTCACCGCTGACCGGACGTTCGGAAACGCCGCCGATCTCGATGATGCTGCCCTCGATACCCGATGTCATGGAAACTCCTATGGCGCT
>CBDUOH010000025.1:0-25784 GCA_965368815.1 uncultured Acidimicrobiia bacterium | reverse complement strand
ATGGAAGCGCAGTCGTGCGCGTCGGCGACACTGAGGTCCTCGTGACCGCAACCGGGAGCCGTCGACTTCGTGAAGGCGTCGACTTCTTCCCATTGACCGTCGATGTCGAAGAGCGTACGTACGCTGTTGGTCGCATCCCGGGCTCGTTCTTCCGTCGTGAAGGCCGTGCAACCGAGAAGGCAACATTGACCGCTCGTCTCATCGACCGTCCACTTCGTCCGAACTTCAAAGAGGGGTACCGTCACGACACGCATGTTGTGGCAACGATCCTCGCAGCGGACCTCGAGAACCCACATGACATCCTGGCACTCAACGGAGCCTCGGCTGCACTCACCGTGAGCCCGATTCCGTTCGAAGGTCCCATCGGTGCGGTGCGTCTCGCACTGATCGAAGGCGACTGGGTTGCCTTCCCGACCTACGAACAGGGCGAGGAAGCCGTGTTCGAGATCGTTGTGGCCGGTAAGCGCAACGCTGAAGGCACCATCGACATCGCCATGGTCGAGGCCGGCGCATCCGAGGACGGCTACCGCATGGTTCTCGACGGTGCCCAGGCATCGGACGAGGCGACGGTTGCCGCAGGTCTCGAGGCGTCGAAGGATTACATCGCGACGTTGATCGATCTCCAGCTCGAACTCGCCAAGGAGCTCGGTGAGCCCGAGCCGGTCGAGTGGACCATTCTCATGGACTACTCCGATGAGATCTATGCCAAGGTCGAAGAGCTCGCCAAGGCGAAGCTTGAAGCTTTGGGCACCATCGTCAAGAAGCACGAGCGTCAGAACGCAGAGAGTGCCGTCAAGGATGAGGTCCTCGAAGCTCTCGGATTCGACGATGACGATGCTGACAGTCTCAAGCAGGCCAAGGCAGCGTTCAGCAAGGTCCAGAAGAACGTCATGCGCAGTCGTGTCGTTTCCGAGCGCACCCGCATCGACGGTCGGGCAACGGATGAGATCCGTCAGCTCACCGCCGAGGTCGGCGTTGTGCCCGGTATGCACGGTTCTGCGATCTTCCAGCGTGGAGAGACCCAGGTCCTCAACGTTGCAACCCTCGGCATGCTCAAGATGGAGCAGATGCTCGACACGATTTCTCCCGAGGAATCGAAGCGGTACATGCACCACTACAACATGCCCCCCTTCGCCACCGGTGAAGCAGGGTTCATGCGCGGTCCCAAGCGTCGTGAAATCGGCCACGGTGCACTCGCCGAGAAGGCATTGCTCCCGGTCATCCCACCAGCCGAGGACTTCCCGTATGCATACCGCCTCGTTTCCGAGGTCTTGATGTCGAACGGGTCGTCTTCGATGGCATCGGTCTGCGGATCGACGTTGTCGTTGATGGATGCAGGTGTCCCGATTCACGCCCCGGTCGCCGGTATCGCCATGGGTCTCATCTACCACGATGGAGAGTTCGTCACCCTGACGGACATCCTCGGTGTGGAGGATCACCTCGGTGACATGGACTTCAAGGTCGCCGGTACGCCGGACATGATCACAGCACTCCAGCTCGACACCAAGATCGAGGGTCTCCCCGCAGACGTGCTCATCTCTGCGATGAACCAGGCACGTGAGGCTCGGTTGTTCATTCTTGAAGCGATGAGCGCCTGCCTTGCAGAGCCACGTGCCGAGCTTGCTGCAACGGCTCCGAAGATCGAAGCGGTCATGATCCCCAAGGACAAGATCGGTGAGGTCATCGGTCCGAAGGGCAAGACGATCCGTGAGCTCGAGGAGGAGACGGGAGCATCGATCGACATCGATGATGACGGCACGATTCGTGTCGGCGCCCCGGACACCACGTCACTCAATCTTGCGAAGGAACGCATCCTCGCCATCGGGTTCCCACCTGAGGCGAAGATCGGTGAGGTCTACGACGGTGAAGTCGTGAATGTCACCAAGTTCGGTGCATTCGTCAACATCCTTCCGGGCCGTGACGGTCTGCTCCACATCTCGAAGATCGGTGGCAACAAGCGCATCGATCGGGTTGAGGACGTCCTCAATCTTGGCGATGCCGTCAAGGTCGTTGTTCGAGAGATCGACGACCGTGGCAAGGTCAGCCTTGACATGGCCGACGCACCATCAGGTGATGACAGCAGTGACAACGGCTCGGACGACGATCGTGGTTCATCCAGGGATGACCGCAGTTCGGGTGACCGTGGGTCACGGGATCGCAGTGCATCCAACGATGACGGCGGTGACCGTAAGGATCGCTCAAACGACAGGGACGATCGCAACGATCGCGGTGGAAGCCGTGACCGGGGTGATCGGAACAACAATCGTGGGCGCGATCGCAACCGTGACCGTGACAATCGCTCGGACAACACCACGTCGGAGGACAAGCCGCGCCGCAAGGTCGTCTCGTTCGAAGACGAGTTCGAATCCGGTAACTAGGTTCGATCAAACCGTCAAGGAGCCCCGGCAATTGCCGGGGCTCTTTCGTGTTCGGGGTTGGTACCCACCCGCCGAACCCATCTGCCGTCGGCCTAGCATGACCGGCATGTCTGACTTCGACGTCGATGTCGCCATCGTGGGTAGCGGGTTCGGGGGTTCGGTCAGTGCGCTGCGTCTCGTCGAGAAGGGCTACTCGGTTTCGGTGTACGAAGCGGGGGAACGCTTCGGAGCTGACGACTACCCCCGAACGAACTGGGCGGTGAGGAAATTCTTGTTCATGCCGAAGCTTGGGCTGCGCGGCATACAGCGGCTGACGTTGCTCAAAGACGTGTTGGTGTTGTCCGGTGCCGGCGTCGGGGGAGGGTCACTCGTCTACGCGAACACGCTCTACGAGCCGCCGGACGGCTGTTGGTCCGACCCCCAATGGGCGCACATCACCGATTGGAAGGACGAGCTTGCGCCACACTACGCACAGGCGCGTCTGATGCTGGGTGCCACCACAGCCCCGGACCACACAGCGGCCGACGATGTCATGCGAGGGTTGGCCGAACGTCTTGATGTGAGCGAGAGCTACAGACCCACCCCTGTGGGCGTATTCCTCGGCCGAGCGGGTGAAACGGTCGAAGACCCGTACTTCGGTGGGGCCGGACCCGATCGGACCGGGTGCATCGAGTGCGGGAGCTGCATGATCGGTTGTCGTCACAACGCCAAGAACACGCTCGATCGCAACTACCTGTATCTGGCCGAGGGCAAGGGAGCCGAGGTGCATGCCGGCCGCCAGGTCGTCGACGTGAAACCGTTGGATCGCGGGGGCTACGAGGTCACGAGCGAACGGTCGGGAGCATGGCTGCGCAAGGCACGCCGAACAATCCGGGCTGAACAGGTCGTCTTCTCCGCAGGTGTGCTCGGCACGACGCAGCTCCTGGCCGAATTGAAGGAACGCGACCGCCTTCGACATGTGTCCGATCGTCTGGGAAAGCGTGTCAGGACGAACTCGGAGGCGATCATCGGTGCCCAGGCCCGCACAAGCGACGTCGACTATTCGAAGGGTGTTGCCATCACCTCATCGATCCAGGCCGATGAGCGAACCCACATCGAACCCGTGCGGTACCCCAGAGGATCCAACGCCATGGGTCTCTTGTCGACAATCCTTGTTGACGGTGGTGGACGCGTGCCGCGACAGGTCCGTTTCATCGCCCAGTCACTGCGCCACCCGGTGGCTTTCGTGCGCAGCCTGTCCGTTCGTCGTTGGTCCGAAAGAACGGTCATCCTGCTCGTCATGCAGAGCACCGACAACAGTCTGAACATCAAGTGGAAACGTCGGCGCCGTGGCACGTTGAAGATGACGACCGAGCAGGGCGAAGGTGAGCCGAATCCCACGTACATCCCACAGGCAAACGACGCGGCGCGGATCGCAGCGGACATCATGGGTGGGGAACCGGGGAGCGCCATCAATGAGGTGCTGCTCGACGTGCCGACCACTGCCCATATTCTCGGCGGTGCGTGCATCGGTGATTCAGCGGAGACCGGAGTCGTCGACGCGTATCAACGGTTGTTCGGTCACCCGGGATTGCACGTTGCCGATGCATCGACGATCAGTGCCAACCTCGGCGTGAACCCGTCTCTGACGATCACGGCGCAAACGGAGCGAGCCATGGCGATGTGGCCGAACAAAGGTGACGCCGACCCGCGTCCGCCGTTGGGAGCTCCGTATGTCCGTATTGATCCGGTGCCACCGAATTCACCTGCCGTGGCAAGCGATGCACCTGCTGCGATCCGTTGGATGCAGCCCGGCTAGTCGACGCCGATGATCCGGCCCTGGTGTGGTTCGCCCTCAGTCGAGAACGAACGTCAACTTCATGTCGACGCGGAAGTGCTTGATGGTCCCGTCGTCGGCGAGTTCGACCTTGTGTTCGGAGATCCATGCCCCCTTGATGCCCTCGATGGACATCTGCGCCTTCGCTATGCCCTTGCGTATCGCATCTTCGAATGATCCGGGAGAAGTAGATGTGATCTCGATCACCTTGGCGACTGACACGATATGACGCTCCTTTTGTTGGTCGATTGCGTCCTGACACTGAATCTAGTTGGTGCGGTGCGGCAGTGTGGATCGGTGCCGGATTCGTTGCCCTTCCCGTTTGGTGCCGGTGCGACACCGATGTTGTAATCGAACATATGTTCGATTATGATGAGCGTCCGGCGGAGGGCGTCACGCTGGTGAATCAGGACGAAGAGGACACCAGTCGTGGTAGCAAGTCTGCACCGTGAGAACAGATTGCCTGTCGATTTCGACAGACGGATTCGAGAGGTCGAGGAGATGTTCTTCCTCGGTCCCGGACAGGTTGCCGGTCTCTCAGGTCTGCCGGGATCGGGGCTGACCAGGGTCGGTCTGTCGTTGATCGCTCCATACGCGCAACAGGGGGTACTTGCCCTGCTTGATGTGCGTGGATGGGTGAGTCCCATGGCGGCATGGGAGATGGGAATCGAACCGGAGCGACTGGTCGTCGTACGGAACAACGACATCGTCAGATGGGGTCGCATCGTTGCAACACTCCTCGATGGCGTCGGGGGCGTCTATGCCGAGGTGCCACCGGGGGTGGGCGACGCATCCTTGCGCAAACTCGTCGCCAAGGCCCGGACCAAGCGGACGCCGTTGGTGCTCCGTTCGCTCGCAGGGACGATCCCACGAGGGATTGCTCATCTTCATCTGGCAGCACGGTCGGTCGAATGGGATGGCGTCGATGCAGGGCATGGGCATCTCACCGTACGGCGGACCCTTCTTGACGCCTCTGGCAAATCCACCAGAGGCAGGGAACGAACAATCGAGGTGGAAGACGATGGAACGAACGATCTGCGTGTGGTACCCCACTTGGGCACTCAGACGGCCAGACATCTCGCTTGACGAACCAGCCCAAGCCATTGACGACAACAACAAGGTCATCGCCTGCAACGAACCAGCACACGCCCTTGGAGTCACAGTCGGGATGGCGAGACGTTCAGCCGAGGCGATCTGTCCCAATGTGGTGACCGTGCTTGCCGATACAACGGCGGATATGGGGCGCTTCGAGCCTGTGGTGGCAACCGTGGAGACCCTTGTGCCCAAGGTCGAGGTCTCGTCACCGGGCCTGCTGTTCGTCCCCATCACAGGAGCCGTGAAGTACTACGGGGGAGAGGAGCCTCTGGTCGAGCGGATCCGCAAGGAACTTGATGTGTTCGGTGGGGATTATCGGATCGGGCTGGCATCAGGACCCTTTGCGGCCCATCAAGCGACGCGGATGACAACCCGCGATGCCCCTGAGTATCTGGTCACCGACGATGCGGGTTTCCTTGCTTCCCTGGATGTCGGAACCCTGGCTGGTGATGACCTTGCCGCCACGTTCCGTTGGTTGGGCATCACCACACTTGGGGCCCTGGCTGAACTCCCGAAGCATGCGATCGTTTCCCGTTTCGGTCGCCAGGGTCTCGAGGCACAGCGCGTGGCGAGGGGGCTCGATCGCTCGGTCGATCCGAGGACCATTCCCGAGGACCCCACTGTCGAGATGAGCTTCGACCCGCCCGTCAACGACATGGAGCAGGCATCCTTCATCGCCAGGAACCTGTCACAGCGGCTCATCACCAATCTTGCATCCGCCGGAGTGGCGCCCCATCGAGTGATTGTGACGGCGATAGCTGGTGACGGGACCGAGCGATCACGAACATGGAGAACTGCTGATCCGTTCAACGACAGGACCCTTGCCGACAGAGTCCGGTGGCAACTCAAGGCATGGATCGATGGTGTATCAGCAGGGATCCGGGGTGGGCTTGTCACGCTGCGGCTTGAACCGGCGGATCTTTCAGGATCCGGCCGGCAGATGGCGCTCTCCGAGGATCCCGTGTCTCTGGAGGAGCGACAGCGTGCCTTCATGGAGGTGCAGGCCATTGCTGGTGCGGACAACCTCCTCATCGGAACACCGCAAGGGGGGAGGGATCCGGGTCAGCAGGTGCTCTGGACCCGATGGGGAGACGAGGTCGGGAGTCCGACCTATGACCCTGATGCACCATGGCCGGGGCAGATTCCGAGCCCTGCACCCGTTCTGGTGCCACCGGATCCGATTCCCTTTGAGATCTCATGGTCCGGTGGCATGCCCGAACAGGTGCGTCTCAAGAGCCGGTGGGTGCCCGTTCTGTCCTGGGCAGGACCGTGGCGCAGCATCGGACGATGGTGGAACGGCGAGACACCGGCGGATCGGTATCAGATCGTGACCTCGACAGGCGCCTACCTGTGTGAGGTCAGGGATGGGAAGACGTATCTGGTGGCTGTCTATGACTGACGACACGACAGCCCACCGGTCGGCTTCTCGGGCGTCAATGCGCCGCTCGCAGCTCCTGATACGACTGTGTGATGGACGCCTCCACGGTGTTCATCAGGTCGGTGAGGTCGTCCCTGTTCGTCAGGTCGGCAGTCTCGACAGGTGGGAGAATCCGCACGCGGGCGCGACCGGGATGAAACAGTTTCGAGCCGGGCTTCGAGATGCGATCGGTCCCCTCGATGACCACGGGCAGGATGGGCAGCCCTGTGTCGATGGCGATCCTGAACGCCCCCTTCTTGAACGGCAACAGCTCGTCGGTGTCGCTGCGGGTCCCTTCGGGGAACACGATGAGCGAATAGCCACGTTCTGCGGCAAGCCGGACCCCGTCGTTGATGGCTGCCCTGCTGGATCGACCCGCCTCCCTGTCGACTTCGATGATGCCGATGCGACGCATTGCCGTTCCGACGACGGGGATGCGGAACAGCTCCTTCTTCGACAGGTACCGACCGTCGACCGGAAGGACGTGGAACAACAACGGGATGTCGAACGTGGACAGGTGGTTGGAGACCACGACGTATCGGGCGTCAGCGTCGGCGTGTTCCTGGCCGGACGACTCCACCGTGACGGGTGGGATTCGCAGAAACGTACGCGACCATCGCTTGAGGATGCGCCCGTAGACGCGCGACTCGGGTCGGAACAGCCCGTAGATGATGATGAAGGTCGCATACACGAGGGTGAGCATGAAGAACAGAGGTACGAACACGAACGTCCGGAGGGCTGCCATCATCGTCTTGAGCATGACGGTTAGCGTAGACGACATGGTGTGCCGGTCAGCGAGTCCGGAGAAAGCTGGGATCGAATGAGAAGGGTGTCGATCGACGCTGCCCGTCGAATCGCGCTCGGTGCGCAGGGCTTCAACGACCCCAGACCCGCAGGCCGTGTCGACGTGCGCCATTTCCGCCGCGTGATGAACCGTCTCGGTCTCATCCAGCTCGACAGTGTGAACGTGTGTGTCCGGAGCCACTACATGCCGTTCTATTCGCGTCTGGGTCCCTACGATCGCGACGCACTCGACTCGTGGCTCAACAACAGCGGCGAGAACTTCGAATACTGGGCCCACGTGGCAGCGGTCCTCCCTGTCGACAGATACCCGCTGTGGCGCTGGAAGATGGACGGGCCGATCGGTTGGCGCACGGCCGAGGCCCTGGTCGAGGCACACCCCCAGCTGCTCGACGAGGTGTATGAACAGATCAGGGACAACGGACCGCTGACGGTCAGCGAGCTCGACGTCCCGCAGGAGCGGACATCGCCGTGGTGGGGGTACGGACCGGGGAAGATCGCGCTCGAGGTCCTCTTCGCGCAAGGTCGTATCACTGCCATTCGCACCGGCAACTTCATGCGCCTCTACGACCTCCCCGAGCGGTTGATCCCGAGTGAACACCTGGCGGATCCCAAGATGTCCGAGCATGACGCCTACCGGGTGCTCCTCCAGGATGCGACACGACATCTGGGGATCGGAACGATCCATGACATCACGGACTACTTCCGGCTCAAGATCCCGACCGCGCGCCCCATCATGGACGATCTGGTGACGGCCGGAGCGATCGAAGAGGTCGAGATCCCGGGTTGGAACGGACCCGTGTATCTCGATCCTGCGGCGAGTCGACCGCGTCGCATCGACGCCACGACGCTCCTGACTCCTTTCGATCCGGTTGTGTGGTACCGGGAACGGGGGGAGCGCCTTTTCGACTTCCACTACCGCATCGAGATCTATGTTCCGGAGTCCGACAGGGTCTTTGGCTACTACTCGCTGCCATTCATGCTCGACGGCGACCTCGTCGGGCGGGTCGATCTGAAAGCAGACCGCAAGAACGGTGTGCTCCTGGTGCAGTCGGCGTGGCGAGAAGAGGGCACGGATGCGAAGCGGGTGGGCGCTGCCCTCGCCGCCGAGCTCACCATATTCGCCGAGTGGTTGTCCCTGGGCGATGTGACCGTGGAACGCAAGGGCAATCTCGCCGATGAGGTTCGCGGGCGCCTCTGACGATCAGCCGAGGTCGAATCCCACCACCTCGTACTGATCGGGCACGTTGAGTTCCTGGATGCGCCCGATGTTCCAGTTGACGAAGATCAGGTCATTGCTTCCGTCTGCGCCGAACACGAAGTATTGGTCGTTCGACGTGAAGCCGATCGGGTCGATGTCGTCGTTGTACTGCAGTACGCGGTTGGCGGCAAGCTCCGCTCCGAACACCTCGATCCGTGTCCGGGAGTCGCGTATGTCGATGCGCGCCGCCAAGTCGGTGTTCGCACTCATGTGGATGAAGCGGCTGCGGATGTCGTTCGTGATCGGCACGCTGAACAGCTCCTCGACGGTCGCCCCCGAGCGATCGAGCGTCGTCACCTGGGCGACACGCGACGGGTCTGTTCCCGGCTCGACGACGAGGATGAGGGATGCGCTCGCGGCGAGTCCCACGGCGTCGATGCGCCATTCTTCGTCGCCTCTCTGCGACAGGGCCACCACCTCGTCGGTGCCGGTGTTGAGGACGAACCCTCCGGTGTCCCACTGCAGCAATGTGGCGGTTTCCGGGACCTCGGAGACAGTGAACTCGTCCATCAACGTCTTGGACAGTGGGTTCACACGGGCCGCCTTGAGTGTCGCAGTCCCATTGAGAATTTCGATCCAGGCAATGTGAGCGACTTCGCTCGCATGCCACCGATGGCTGGTCGTGACGAAAAGAACCGTTTGGGAGACGTCGGTGGGCGTCCCGATCCTGACCGACTCGAAGTCGCTGCCGAGAACTGGTGTCGTGACCGCCACGAAACTCCCACCAGCATCGAACATGGCCGAGGTGAGACGGATCGTTTCGTCCTCCCTGCCGGGGTCGACATCGATCGGAAGCGGTTTGGGTTGGATGAAAGACGGATCCCAGAGGAGCGCGGTCGGCCCGTCCGGTCCGTTGGCGATCAGCGTCAGTCTGCTCGTGATTCCCGTCACCGTTTCCTGCAGGGATGCGAGTGGGGGAGCAGTCGTGGTGAAGGCATCGGGATCTGTTGTGCTGTCGACGAACGCGGCATCCGCGGGTGGCGGATCCTGATCCTGGACGGCACCGAATGTGGCAACCGAGCCGACGACGATCACTGCGGCCGCAGCCGCGAGGACGAGCGGCAGCCAACGATGTTTCGGTCCATCGCCTGACCCCCCACTCGATCCATTGCCCGCGAAACCGCCAGAATCAGGTGACGTGTCGTCGCCTACCGGAATCGGGCGAACGCGCGGTTCGTCGTCCCATGCCTCCATATCGGCAGGCTAGCGGTCGATCCCGTGAACAGGCGGTGAGAAGACACGGATGCAGTAGCGTGCACGTTTCGTGGAGGAATGCATGTCGGAATCGATGGAACAACGCAAGAACGCCATGCGCGCATGGGCCGGCTCCATTGATGATGCACACGCGTCATCGGAGATCGTCGAACATCTGGCGTCGTGGCCACCCCTGCACGGGCGGGTCGTAACGTACCTGGCGATGGCATCCGAGGTTGACCTCGCTGGCTTGTTCGACCTCGACAGGTGCCTGTTCCATGCGCCCCGGATCTCGACCGAGGACGAATTGGTTCCGCACCTCTACGACCCCGGGCACCTGGAACGCCATCGGTTCGGCTTTCTCGAGCCGACCGCGGCTGCGCCGATACTCCCCGATGACGAAATCGATGTCGTGCTCGTGCCCGGGCGTGCGTTCGACCTCGGGGGCAACCGGCTCGGACGTGGCCGGGGCTACTACGACCGCTTCATCTCGCGCCTTCCCCGTGGCGTGGTCCTCGTCGGTGTCACGACGGACGCACACATCGTGGATGCCGTGCCGGTGACGGACACCGACAGGCGGGTGGATTGGCTCGCAACGGAGTCCGGGGTCTTCCGCGTCGGAGCGCCACTCCCCGAGAGCAGCATGCGGGTTGTCGAAAGGGCTGTGGCATCCGGGATCGCAGCCGCCCCGATCAGGTTCCCCGAAGGGACCAAGACGTCACAGGACGCTGCCAACGCAATCGGGTGTGATCTCGGTGCAATCGCTAAAAGTCTCGTGTTCGAGGTCGATGATGTACCTGTGCTTGTTATCTGCTCGGGTGACCACCGCGTGGATGAGCACTTGCTGGCCCAGCATTTCGGCGGAACCTCCGCCTCTGTTGTGCCGCTGAACAGGGTCAGGGAGATCTCCGGTTTTGCTGGGGGAGGGACCCCGGCCGTAGGACACGAAAGGCAGTTGGAAGCAGTGGTCGACACCAGCCTCGGTCGCTACCGTTGGGTCTGGTCGGCAGCAGGAACACCTGACACGGTGTACCCGCTGTCGCTTGAGCGGCTCGTTGCCGCAACGAACGCAAGAGTCGCAACAATCGCTCGAAAGGGATGAGCAATGCCGGATTGGAAAGACAGCATGGCGCTGATCGTCGTCGACGTCCAGAAGGGCTTTGACGATGAGGTGTACTGGGGGCCACGGAACAACCCGGACTGCGAGGCAAACATCGGGCGTCTCATCTCCGCCTGGAGAGACCAGGGTTGGCCGATCGTATTCGTACGCCATGCCTCGAAGAATCCGTCGTCGCCTCTCTCACAGAACTCACCCGGTTTCGCCTTCAAATCCGTGATCACCGGCGAGCCGGATCTGCTCATCACGAAGTCGGTGCACTCAGCCTTCCACGGTGACGAGGACCTCGACGCCTGGTTGAAGGGACACGGGATCTCCGGCGTGGCCGTATGTGGCATCCAGACCAACATGTGCTGCGAGACAACGGCACGTGTCGCATCAGACCTCGGGTACGACATGATCTTCGTCTCCGACGCGACGTACACATTCGACATCGTGACCCCCACGCACAAGGTGTACCGGGCCCGCGAAATCGCTCGCTACACCGTCGTGACGCTTGACCACGATTTCGGTCGTGTCATGCGCACGATGGACCTGCTCGACTGATTCGTCCGGACGAAACAGCCGACGAGGCAGAGATCAACCCGGAAGCAGCGGTATTGCCTTCTCGCGGGCCATGGACAATCGAACGGTCGTGTTCGGATGCATCGCAGCGCGTGTTGTGGATCGAATCACCGTGTCGCCGACGGTGATGGACGTGACGAACGCACCGTCGACGAACACGGAATCCGTGACGGTTCCTTCAACGGAACCGTTCTCGTCGAGGCGAACTCCGTCGGGTGGGAGTGCAACCCAGCCGTCAAAGCCGAGCTCGCTCCCGTCGATGACGGTCTGATGGCCGATGAGGCGAGCCACCTGTGTTGTCCTCGGATTGCTCCAAAGGCGCTCGGGTGTGTCCATGGCGGCGATCCGACCGTCCACAAGCACCGCCACCCTGTCGGCGAACGCAAATGCCTCGCTCCGGTCGTGCGTCACGTAGATCGTGGTGGTCCCCACTTCGGACAATACGGACCGCATGTGCGCGAGCAGCGACTCGCGGAGCTCGAGGTCCAGCGACCCGAGCGGTTCATCCAGCATCACCAACGCCGGTCGCGGGGCGAGCGTTCGTGCCAGAGCCACGCGCTGTTGTTCGCCGCCCGAGAGCGAGTTGACGCTCCGTTCATCAAATCCCGCCAACCCGACCAGTTCGAGGAGCTGGCGAACCCGTGCGTCGAGATCGCGCCGTCCCGTACCTGCCATCCGCAATCCATATCCGACGTTCTTCGCCACGTCCATGTGGGGGAACAAGGCGTAATCCTGGAACATCAAGCCGACGGGTCGCTCGTGCGGGGGAAGATGGCTGACCTCGTTGCCGTCGATGACGATCGAACCGGTGCTGGGCACAACCCCTGCGATCGCCCTGATCAGGGACGACTTACCCGATCCCGATGGACCCATCACGGCAAATCGCTCGCCCGGCTCGATATCGAGATCGAATGATTCGAGGACGACGTTCGCGCCGTAGCGGACCGAGAGGTCCGCAACCGACAGGCTCATAGATCACCTCGCTGTTCGGTTCTGACCGCATCGATCACGAGGATCGCCGCAGCGGTGATCGCCATGAGGACGACACTGAGAGCGATGGCAGCACCGAACGGGGTGCCACCTGGTCGACCGAGCAACTTGAAGATCGCAATCGGGATGGTGGGCGCCTCGGGTCGAGCGATGAACGCCGTCGCACCGAACTCGCCCATGGAGATGGCGAAGGCGAACGCGGAACCGACGAGGATTGCTCGCAGGATGAGCGGGAACTCCACCGTCCACCAGCTCGTCCACGGGGCTGCCCCGAGGCTTGCTGCTGCGTCGCGCAGTGATTGCTGCACACTCGCCAAGGTGGGTGCGGTGGTGCGGACCACGAACGGAATCGCCACGAGTGCGTGGGCGATCGGGATCAACATGACGGACGCTCGGATGTCCACCGGCCAGTCGAGGGCAATCAGGAAACCGAACCCGATCGTGACCGCCGAGGTGCCAAGCGGGAGCATCACGAACACGTCGAACGCAGTCGCGATCCGCTGCGATGTGTACGTGATCGCTGCGCTCGCGAGGACCCCGATGATGAGGGCCACCACGGCGGCGACCGCTGCGAAACGCAGTGAATTGCCGATGGCGATCATCGGGTCGACGAATGCCGCGCTCTGGTCTGCGAGTCGGCGCAGCGCGGAGTAGTTGCCGAACCCGATCGCCCCGTCGGTCTCGACGAGAGATCGACCGACGAGGAACACAAGCGGTGTACCCACCACCGCCACCATGGAGGCGACCGACGCACCCACCGCCATACGTTGACCGGTTGTGGCCGGTAATCGCGGTTTGGCCGTGGCGTGTCGGAACGTGACGGCTGTTCTTCGCTGGAAGCGGCCGTAGAGCATCAGGACGACGCCGACCCCGATGATCTGGAGGACCGCGAGGGTGGCGGCGATGTCGAGCCTCAGGAAGGCGGTCGCCTGTCGCCAGATCTCGACCTCGATCGTGGTCCGTGAAAGGTCCCCGAGGAGCAGCACGACGCCGAAGGACGTGAATGAGAACAGGAACACGAGCGCACTTGTTGACGCGATCGCAGGGCGGAGCATCGGCAGGGTGACCGTCCAGAACGCCTTCAATGGCGAGGCTCCCAGTGTCCTGGCCGCATCTTCGATCGCAGGGTCGATGCGCTCCCAATACGCCCCGACACCGCGCACGACAACGGCGTAGTTGTAGAACACGTGTGCGATGAGGATGATCCACACGGTTCCCGTCATGTCGACGTTCAGTGATCCCTGTGGGCCGATCAGGGCCAGAAAGGCGGTGCCGACAACGAGGGTCGGAAGCACGAACGGGACGAGTGTCACCGCTCGCAGCACGCGTTTGCCCGGGAAGGTGAATCGGGCGAATGCCCACGCCGCGGGGAGCGCGATCACAACCGTGAGGGCGGTTGAGACGACCGCCTGCCACAACGTGAACCACGCGATCGACCGCAGCGTGGGATCCATGATGACTTCCCGCACGACCCCGAGGCCGAACACGCCGTCGACGGTCAGACCGCGCAGGGCAATCGACACGAGCGGGAAGACGAAGAAATAGGCCAAGAAGACGGCGGGAACCGCAAGCAGCGACACCTTGCCGAACCGAGGCATCCTGCGAGCTACCTGCTGCGTGCGATGTCCGTCCACTCCTTGATCCATCTCTCGCGGTTGTTCTCGATCATGACTGGGTCCATGATGACGGGGTCGTCAGGGAAGGTCGTGTACCGGGTGAATACATCAGGCAACTGTGCCTGCTGGTTGGCGGGGTACACGAACATGTTGAGCGGTATGTCCTCCTGGACCGCCTTCGACAGGAGGAAGTCGATGAGTGACCCTGCGGCGGTTGGATATGCGGTGCCGTTGAGAATGCCGGCGTACTCGATCTGTCGGAAGCAGCCGTCGACCACAACCGCGGTCGGAGCTTCCTCGAGCTCGCCGAAGAACACCTCGGCCGGTGGAGACGATGCATACGACACAACCATCGGCCGGTCACCTCCGGCGATCGAGAACTGGGTGTAGTAGGCCTCGGACCAGTCCGATGCCACGGAGACACCGTTGTCGAACAGGTCGCTCCAATACGCCTTCCAGTCATAGGCGGTCCCTTCCGGGTGTGCAGCGATCGTGGCCATCAGGAATGCCAGTCCGGGGGAGGAGGTCGCGGGGTCCTGGACGACGAGCATGTCCCTGTAGGTCGCATCGGTGAGCTGATCGAGGCGCATCGGAGGGGGCGTCCCTGCGGCTTGCATCGCGGCGATGTCGTAGTTCACGCACACATCGCCGTAGGTGATCGGGGTCGCGAGGTCGGAGTCCAGTCGGAGCTGCTCGCTGACCTCCCCGATGTCGGCGGCGGCGTACGGCGAGAGGATGTCGTTGTCGATGGCTCTCGATATGAACGTGTTGTCGATCCCGAAGATGACGTCCGCGATGGGGTTGTCCGCGGTCAGGATGGCCTGGTTCAGCATCGTGCCGGCATCACCCCCGGTGAGAACTTCAACCGCGATACCGGTTTCCTGGGTGAAACCGGCCAACGTGCCGTCGCTGAGCGCGAACGAGTCGTGGGTCAGGATGGTCAGCGTCTCGGGGATGCCTTCATCAAGGTTCACGTCGGAACTGCACGCCGCAGCTATCAGGGCAGCCCCCAAGGCGAGTACCAGGAGTCGTCTGGTTCGTGATTGTGCCGGTTGGGTCATGTTGTTGGTGGTCCTTCCACAATGACGAGGAGCACGCCGGACCCGACGGTCACACTGAACTCCGGTTGGTTGGTGAGATTGCTGAGGCCGCGGCTTGTCCCTCGAGCCAGCTCGTCGCCATCGAGTCGCCACGCAAGACCATGCGTTGATACACCCTTGGCACCCGTGACGGCCAACACCGACACGGCGGTCCCGACCGCTGCGGTTGCGGTGAGAGGCTGGTGGTTCCGAACAACGTGTGCGACCCCGGTACCGGTGTGCCATCGGACGGCGACGTTCTCGTATCGGTCGGACGTGATGAGTGAAGCGACGCCGAGAAGATGCGCGAGGCTCCCGCCCTCCCCGCCGTACAGGACGATCGTCGGGGCCTTCGTGAGCAGTGCCACATCGAAGGCGAGTTCGAGATCGGATGCATCCTTGGCCTCGTCGTGGCGCTCGATACGGACTCCGGCAGCCTCGGCGTGGGCGAGTCCGGCCCCGGAGATGGAATCCAGATCTCCAACCAGTACGTCGACTCTCGTCCCTGCGGCCATCGCGTGGTCGTAGCCCGAGTCAGCAGCGATGACGTGCGAATCGGCAGGAGGAGTCAGGGAGGTGGTCATGTCCCCACCAGCTATCACGGCTGCGTGTCGTGGGATGTTGGCCATGTCTCCACCCCTTCCTCCGCTGGCATTATCCAGTCTCAGGTTCAACGGGTCGGTGACAGTGCAGGTGTGCAGGTCACCCTCTCAGCTCGGTGTCTCCGAGCTCCCCGGTGTGGTTTCACCTCCATGCTAGCGGACGTCCGACGCACTTCCTGCGCGTGCCGGTGAAACGCACTTGACACGGTAATGTCAATATGACATCATGATGACATCATAACGACAGCAAACGAGCGGAGGAAGACGACATGCTGTGGTACAACAACCCCGAAAGCGTGCTGGCGATCCAGCAATCGAAGAGGGAAACAACAGCCAACCGGAGTCGGCGGGCGCTTCGGCTGATCGCCGAGAGGGGCTAGGCGCCATGGACGTCGACAGCGTCGTGGCTCAGGTCCGAGCGGTGATCGAGAGTCAACTCAGGATTGCCGGGGATGACGAGGCGATCTCCGCCGCAGGCGATGCCATGCTCGCCGTGCTCATGCCGGCGCTCAAGCAGGCAGGGACCACGTTGGCGGAGCAGGCCGCTGCCGAGATCGGTGCGCAGTTGGTCGACCACACGGTCGATGTGGTGCTCGAGGACGGACAACCGACGCTCGTGGTTCGTGAGCAACTCGAGTCGATGACCTTCAGTACCGAGGACTTCGGAGCTCGGATGACGGTCAGACTGACCGAAGAACTCAAGAACGACCTTGAGGCGGCGGCATCCGACCTGGGTGACTCCGTGAACACCTTCGTCGTTCGTGCTCTTGCGGGTAAGGCCAAAGGGTCGAAACGGTCCAACCGTGCGACCTTCGAGGGGACGATCGACACATGAGCGATCGAATCGAAACGGTCGATGTCGAACACATTCCGTCGTTCGATCTCGCCACCAACGCAGGTGACATTGTCGTCAAGGAGTGGGATGAACCTCGAGTTCGGATCGTTCTGTCCGGCGACACCGGTCTCGTGGACGACGCGACCATCGACGTCACAACCGATCCGATCACGGTCCACTCCCGCGACACCAGGACAAGGCTCTTCGGCAAGCGGGTCCACATCACCGTGACCACTCCGGCCGGCGGATCGGTTCGCGCCCGTGTGGGTGCGGGGGCGGTGCGTATTCGTGCGGCGATGCGAGAAGTGTTCGTCGACTCGGGTGCCGGTGACGTGCGCGTCGATGAGAACATCGATGACATCAAGGTGCGTGTGGGTTCGGGCGACGTGAATCTCGCTGAAATCGCAGGCGATGCGGATATCCGCTCGGCCAACGGTGACATCCGGATCCGCTCCGTCGGCACGGCGCGGGTTTCGACTGCTGCGGGTGATGTCCGCGTCGGCAATGTCGAACGCTCCGCCCGCATCAAGTCGGCATCAGGGGACATCTCGGTCCAGCGATTCGCCGGGAGCGATCTCGACATCAAGACCATGAGCGGCGATGTACGCGTCGGGTTGATTCCGAATCTCGAAGTCAAGGCATCGATCAAGACCCTGTCAGGTGATTTCCGGAATCGGATCACGCCGAGTCCCGGTGAGCGCGTCGGTTCCGCAACGCTCGTCGTGTCGTCGTTCTCAGGCGATGTGACGCTCAGTACGGCACGACCTGACGCCTAGCGACGGTCGGCGAACCCGGTGACCGTGTCGGCGCTACCGTGGTCCCATGACCCTCGACATTGCCGAGCTACTCGCCAAACCGTTCGGTCCACCCGTCGGTGACCATCGGCCGCTCGTCGTCGCGATAGCCGGCGGTTCCGGATCGGGGAAGACGACCATCGCTGAGTCGGTCGTCGATCAGGTCGGCCATGACAAGGTCACATTCATCCAGCAGGACGCCTACTACCGCGATCAGGCGCATCTCTCGTTCGAGGACCGCACCAAGATCAACTATGACCATCCGGACTCGTTGGAACTCGAGCTGATGCGCGACCACCTCGAAAGCCTGAGGAACGGCCAATCGATCGAGTTGCCTGTGTACGACTTTGCGAATCACACGAGAACGGCCGACACGATCACATTGGTGCCTGAACCTGCGGTGATCGTCGAGGGGATCCTGGTGCTGTCCGACGCCGCGTTGCGGGAGCTCTACGACCTGCGGGTCTACATCGACACCGATGCCGATCTTCGACTCATCCGCAGGCTGAACCGTGACATCGTGGAACGTGGCCGAACGCTCGATTCGGTGTTGGCGCAGTACGAGCGCACCGTGCGTCCGATGCACGACCGGTTCGTCGAACCTTCGAAGCGATATGCCGACATCATCATCCCCGAGGGAATCAACACAGGAGCCATCGGCACAGTGTCATTGATGATCCGGCACTTCCTGGACAGGCAAGCCGGGTGAACAGGGCCTACGGCGTTTCTCGGGCCTCGTGAGCGAGCCAGATCTCGACCAGTCGATCCGCAACCGTCTTGCCGATCTCCCCGAACAGCAGGTGCCCTTCGGCCGACGCATGGAACATGTCATCGGCGAAATACGCCGGGTCGGATGAGAACGCCTCCATGGCGGACCATGCGTTGGACTTGATCGCCCTCGGATACTCGGCGGCGACACGGGCAATCGCCCGGTCGATGGCTCGGGCTCGCACCCGTGCAACACCCCGCACCAGTTCGGGAAAGCGTGGAATCGTGCCGAGATCACCGACGCCTGACAGCCCGACCGCGGGCACGACGTCGTGCAACCGTTCCACGATCTCGTTGTACTCGGTCTCGAACCGGCCGATCGGTGTGGCCCGCAGCGCATCATTGGACCCGACCGACACATACGCGATGTCCGGTTCGGTTGCGAGGGCGTCGTCGAGCTGATCGGCGAGCACATCGCGGGCCTTGGCACCACCGACCGCGACGCTGATCGCGGTCACGTGGTATCGGTCGCCGAGGTGCATCGCGATCTGACGCGGCCAGGAATGGTCGAGGGGTTCGACGCCCGGAGCGGTCACTGAGCTATCGCCGAGGAACACCGTCCGAAGTGGGGGAGATCCCGGGTCGCCGAAGAGGCCCGACGGGTCCTGGTTCTCGAGGCTCGGAAGATCTTCGCGGTAGATCGCCCGAGCCATCTGCCCAGCGATGACGGCTCCAGCGGCCAGCGGTGGTCGGATCAGATTCCATCGGCTCATGACGCCATTGTCGCAAACAAACGTCATGCTCGCGGCACCTCGTTGTGGGGTCGAGCGCTGAAGGTTCACTGCTACCTCAGGTGGCGGTCGGCATCATGGGGATACGAGCGCATACAGATCCTCAACGAACTCGCCGAGTGCCAAGCCCGCCCGCGGTCCGAGGTTGAAGAAGTAGGCCTCGTCGTAGGCGAGGAGTGCCCGGTTCCTGCCTGCGGGCGTGTCGGCGACCCCAGGAATCGCGAGGATGGCGTCGAATCCGCCGAGCGCATCCACGCCGGATCGAGGCAGCACGATCACCTCCGGGGCTGCGCCAACGAGCGCTTCGGGGGACAGGGGTATGGCTCCCGCACCGATCTGGGCGCCGACGTCGATTCCCCCGGCGCCCTCGATGATTGCCTGGGTTGGGATACCGGACCCGAACAGAAACAACACGGACGGACCCCGTGTGTACATGTAGGCCACACGGGGGGCGGCGCTATGCCCTCCGGCAGCCGCGACGGCGGCGTCGATGTCCTGTTGGACCCGATCGGCGAGGTCGTCAGCCTCCATGTCGAGGTCGAGGATCGAACCCACCTGTCGGATCTTGTCAGCGACTCCGTCAAGTGTCGTCTGATACTTGAGAATCACCACCGGGACACCTGCATCCCGGAGTTGCCTGATCGACTCGGCCGGCTCGATCGTTTCGTCTCCGATGACGAGCGTCGGCTCGAATCGCAGCACCGCCTCCGCCGAGAGCGCCTGCCCGAACCCGACCAGTCCACCTTCGGCCTTGAGGGCTTCGGCCGCAGCCGGATAGGTCGTCGTGACGTCCACCGCGACGATGCGATCCCCAGCGCCCAGTTCGTGGATGATCTCGGTGACATCGCCGGTGAGCGACACGATGCGCGACGTATCGGTGATGTCGGCAGCCACCCCGTCATGTCCGATGTAGACGCCCGGCATGGTCGGATCGGCCGTCGTGGTGCCAGCCGGGGCATCGGTTGGTCCACCGGTTCCACCTTGGTTCGCGCACGACGCCACCGCAATGGCGACGATGGCGATGACGGTGGCGATCCGGCTACCGCCGGGACGATCGGTCGATGACATATCCGTCTCCTTGACCTTCCGTTGCCTGCTGGCGAGCTCGAGCCTCAGCCCGTCATCTGGAATCGGGTGCTGACTGCTACGGGCACCCCACACGGGCTGACGTCATGATGTTGCAGAAGAACTCGCGGGAGATCTGCCAACCGGCGTCGGTTCGCACCGCGCTGCCCTCGAGATCGCTGTAGGCCGGGTTGCCGGCGAAAAGGAACGAGTAGATCACTCGGGCGTTGTCACCGTCGATGCCTACTTCGTCTGCCGACAGGGCGATGCCGCCCACAGCCGCACCGGCCTGCGTATACGCCGTGACGGTGGATTCGAGGCCTTCGAAATCGACGACATACGGTGCCTTTTCCTCGTACGACGTCGTGCTGTCGAACACGACGGTGTAGGCCAGCACGATGGCGTCGACGTCCTCGTCCTCACCCGCCACCACGGGAGAGGTTTCGATCTCCGCTTCCGCTTCGGTGGTCGTGGTTGCTGCCACCGTCGTGGTGGTGGCTGGCACCGTGGTTGTCGTCGTTGTGGTCGCCTCCGCCGTGGTCACCGTTGTGTCGGCTGGTTCGGAGGCGTCGTCCGCACACGCCGTGGCTACGACGGCAAGCACGATCGCGACCGTCAACATCTTGATTCGCATCCCGAACACTCCTCGATTCGATGGGTACGTGAGAGCGAAACGTATGGAGGTTGTGTGCCGACAGCACGTCGGAAATCCCGACAGCGTGTCGGGTTTTATCGTTGTACAGCAACGGTTTCAGGGTGGGTGCACGTCGCAGGACCTGGCCGGTGGACGAGCGAGTGGTGCCGTCGGTACTGCGTCAGGTACGCACGCCGAAGATGTTGTCAGGGTCGGCGTGGCGATGGAGCCTGCCACCGAATATCCGAACCGTGGCCGCCGCGAAGCCGAGCCCGACGCCCGAGATGATGTTGCTCACGCCAGCGAGCCACAGCAGATCCCAGTTCTGCAGGCCGCCCGCCCAGAACGACGTGAGCGTCCCGACGACATACAGCACCCACCACCAATCAGCCACGGCGGTGCGTGGTAGGAGGTTCCATTCGTAGCCGACCGGCTCGTCAAGGGGCTGCTTCGACATCCGGTCGATCTCGTTCAACACCATCTTCGGAATGATGAAGTTCGCGATCGGGATGAACCAACCACCGACCGCCCACCCCGATGACCATCGACGTCCGATCGTCACTCGGGACGATGCGGCTTTGTAGGCCTGGTTGGTCCAGACGATCAGGAGGATGAAGAGCACGATGGTGATGAGGATGGTGTACCCGCTGAATACGTCGCCGGTGGTGACGGCGTCGATCCGTTGTGAGAACGTGCTCTGCTCATCGGTCACAACCGAGTAGCTGTAGAGGTAGATCGCTCCCGTGATGACGCTGAGTACCGCAGCGGCCACAGCGAAGGCGGCAAGCGTGCCGGTGAGTCCTGAGGACAGGTTGCGCAGCGTCGCGGTCGGGGCGGTTGTTGGTGGGGGAGGCGGGGGCAGCGTACCTGTGCCGCTTTCAGGCGGGTACCACTTGCCGTCGGATGCCAACCACCATCCGTCGCCCATCGACCGATCACTCATGACATCGGACTCTAGGCGATGGTGATGGGGGTTGCCGGGGACTCACTACGCTCGAAACGTGGCATCACGCATTTCGAACACCGGCATCAACTGTGACAACGCTTTCGAGCTCTCCGAGTGGTGGAAGCAGGTTCTCGGATACCGCGACGTTCCCGGCGATCCCAACGAACCGGGAGATGAGGAATGTACGATTGTCGACCTCGCGACCGGGCATCGGCTCCTGTTCACCGAGGGTGGCCGATCTGCAACAGCCCGAGGGCCGTATCCACTTCGATCTGGCGCCCATCGATCGAACCCGAGACGAGGAAATCGAACGGGTTGTCGGTTTGGGGGCCGCACCTGTGGCTGATCGGCGCAATCCGGATGGGACGGGATGGATGGTTCTCGCCGATCCGGCGGGGAACCTCTTCTGCATTGTGCGGAGTGACGAGGAACGTGAATCGACCGGGTAGCGCGTCGAGTTGCTGACGTCTGTTTCCCCGCCTCCGGTGCAGCGCTCGGGGTGCAGAATCTGTCACATGTGGCGGATAGGTTGGAATCATGGCGACACCGATGTATTTCGAACCGACTGGCACATCGAGATCATGCTCAGGGGGTGTGCCGAGCAACCTCGATGTCATGGCTCCCGGCCCAGTCCTGGGGGCGTTCCTCTCAGCAGTCGACGTGAAGGGGCTTTCGGGTCATGATCGCGTCCTGGTACTGCGGGCACGCCAGAGAATGGCGTCGCACTACGCCGCGATGGTCTGGTCGGACATGGAAGCGGTCTGCGAAGTCTTCACCGAAAGCGCGGAGGATGAGTACGACCACATGGACAAGGTCCAGGATGCCGCTGCCGAGATCCGCGCAGCGCTCCGGCTCACGCGAAGGTCGGCTGACAACGAACTGCTTCTCGCCCTCGATCTCGTGCAGCGACACCCAGGCGTACATCGGGCGCTCTCGACCGGTCGGATCGATCCGCGACGAGCAAGGGTCATCCTTGACGGGACTGCGCATCTGGACGATGCGACAGCAGAACTCGTCGTGGAAGGTGTGTTGGATGCTGCCTCGGGTCTCACAACCGGTCAGCTCAGAGCCAGAATCCGCAGAGCCTGTATCGAAGTTGCGCCGGACGAGGCCGAGGACAGATATCAATCGGCTGTGGGGCAGCGACGCCTCTCGACCCAGGCGGGCGAGAACGGCACCGCCCATTTGTACGCTATGGATCTACCTCCCGACGCCGTGGCGTCTGCGACAAAGCGCATCAATGAGATCGCCAAGTCCCTCCGCTCGGCGTCAGACGACCGCACAATGGATCAGCTCAGGGCAGACGTGTTCCTCGATCTTCTCAACGGGAACGCCACTGCGGCGGATTGCAAGGGCACGGTCGACATCCGTGTCGACCTCACGACGCTCATGGAACTCGACCAAAAGCCTGGCGATTTGCGTGGGTACGGGCCCGTGGTGGCTGACATCGCCAAGAGGGTCGTGGCAAACACCCGCGACGCCGAGTGGCGATACACGGTCGGCGACCCGACGACCGGCCAGGTGGTCGACTCGGGAACGATCCGACGTCGACCGTCGCGGCGCCAACGTCGCCACCTCGAATCAGTCCACCCGACCTGCGTCTTTCCCGGGTGCCGGATGCCGTCCACCGAGTGCGACATCGACCATCGGATCGAATACACGAACGGCGGTCCGACCGTTGTCGACAACCTCGCCCCGCTCTGCCGGAGCGACCACGTTGTCCGTCACCGATCCGGCTGGACCTACGAGCGGCACGCCTCCGGACACATCGAATGGACCTCGCCCCTCGGCCACACGTACACGGTGGCCCCGGACGACGAACGGTCACCGCCGTAGCCGAACCGTCCACCGTCCCCTATCCGTGATCAGCTTGATCCTCAAGAATCGCCTGCAATGCCTGTCGAGCTTGGGATGCAAAAGCGGGATTCGTCCCGGTGTAGTACGGGATCGCCGCAACGCTCATGAAGAGCGCCCAGCCCATGGCTCGGAACCATGTATCTCGATCTGCTCGCGCCGCTGTTCTGAATGTCTCGCGGCTGTCGGCGTCGAAGAGCCACCAGGCAGCCAAATGGTCTGCACTCGGATCACCGACCGTGCACCCCTCCCAATCGATGACCGCGACAAGTGAACCATCTCGTGCGATCATGTTGTCGCCTTTGAGGTCGGAGTGCAGCCACGACGGTTGCCCGTCCCAGCGTCCCGCCGAAGTGCACAGCCGCCATGTTTCGATGACGCGCGATTGATCGATGTCCTCCGGGAGTTCGGCAACCCACATCCTGAAGTCGGCATCGACCTTGGACAAGCCGAATGCCCGGTAGTTACCGCCTTCTGGTGCGCCGTCGGTTGCAACACCACGCAAGGCAACGACGAACTCACCGAGTTCGGTAGCGGCTTGACCGAGATCTGCGATCGTGGATTCGGTGGCAGGAACACCTTCGATCCATTCGAGCACCGACCAGTGGGATTGGTACTCGGCCGTTGGGGTTCCGAGACGCTCATGATTCGGGACATGGATCGGCAATGCCTCGGCCATGACCGGCATCCATCGCGCCTCGCGTTCCGGTCCGCTGGCAAAGTCCGGTGTCCTCGGCAGCCGAACGACCAGATCCGTTCCGAGCCGGAACACGGCGTTCACGGTGCCTGACGAATCGAATTGCACCAACGGGCGGTCCGCGAGGTCTGGCATCTGCGTCACCAGAAGATGCTGCACCAGGTCAATGTCAATCGTGAATTCGTTGTCGTGGAGGCGCATGAGGGCAGCCTAGAACCTCGCCCAGAACGCCATCCCGCCCCTCGCCCGAAGCGCTATCCGGGATCCTTCATGTCCGGCCCGGCGCCGCGGGATGCGAGTGCCACGTGCCCGTGCTGCCCTTGGGGCGCCGTCCCGGCCGAGCGTCCAGACGTGTGGAGGTTGGGCTAGACGTTGAACCTGAAGTGCATGACGTCACCTTCATTGGTGATGTAGTCCTTGCCTTCGAGGCGCCACTTGCCTGCGTCCTTGGCCCCGGCTTCGCCGTTGTATGCGATGAAGTCGTCGTACGCGATCACCTCGGCTCGGATGAAGCCCTTCTCGAAGTCGGTGTGGATGGCAGCTGCCGACTGGGGTGCGGTGGAACCGGTCTTGACGGTCCAGGCACGTACCTCTTTTTCACCGGCGGTGAAATACGTCAGGAGGCCGAGCAGGTCGTATGCGGATCGGATGACCTTGTTCAACCCGGGCTCTTCCAACCCGTACTCGGCGAGCAACTCATCGCGGTCTTCCGGATCGAGGGTGGACAGCTCAGCTTCGAGTGCACCGCAGATGACCACGAAGTTCGCCCCCTCGCTCGTGGCGTGTTCGGCGACCGCTCGTGCATGCTCATTGCCGGCCAACCCGGCTTCATCGACGTTGGCGATGTACATCGTCGGTTTGGCGGTCAGGAGGAAGAACTCGCGGATTGCGAGGCGTTCCTGTGGCTTGAGCGCCAACGTACGCACCGGCAAGCCGTCTGCGAGATGCGCGTTGACCCGTTCGAGGACGGCCACGACTGCCTTGGCGTCGGTATCACCGGATCGGGCTTTCCGACCCCAGCGATCGAGTGCCCGTTCGACGGTGTCGAGGTCCGCGAGCGCGAGTTCGGTGTTGATCGTCGCGATGTCAGACAGTGGATCCACGGTCCCATCGACGTGGACGACATTGTCATCGACGAAGCATCGAACGACGTGGGCGATGGCGTCGGTTTCCCTGATATGGCTCAGGAACTTGTTGCCGAGCCCTTCGCCTTCGGCTGCGCCTGCGACAAGTCCGGCGATATCGACGAACTCCACCACCGTGGGGATGATCTCTTTGGGCTTGACGATGTCGGCGATGGCCCGGAGCCGAAGATCGGGAACCGTTGCGATCCCCGTGTTCGGGTCGATGGTCGTGAACGGGTAGTTCTCTGCGGCTATCTCACCACCGGTGAGCGCGTTGAACAGCGTCGACTTTCCGACGTTGGGCAGCCCGACGATTCCGCATTTGATTCCCATGAGTCCGACCCATCAACCGTGGACACGAATCGAGCGGCCCGCAAGCGGTCCGCTCACGCCCCATGATACGGAC
>CBDUOH010000024.1:0-26422 GCA_965368815.1 uncultured Acidimicrobiia bacterium | reverse complement strand
GCCGGTGCCCTAGCGATCCAACCGCAACTCGTACAACGCCATCGAGGAGAAACCGCCGGCGCCGACGTACCAACGCAGGTCCTCGCCATCGAGAATCAAGGCTGTGTCATAGATGATCGAACGCGGTACCTCGAGGTTCGTCAGGACCGGGTTTCGGATGTCGCGGGTCCATTCCAGACCATCGTCGGACCAAGCCAGACCACGGTTTCCACCGGTCTTGCCGGCGTAGGTCAGGAGCAACCGGCCGTCGATCTCCTTGACCTGGATGCGGTTGAGACCGCCATCCTCGAACCGCGAATCGTCGGCAACGAACACAGGATCCTGACGCTTGGTCCACGTGATTCCATCGGCGCTGGTCGCTACGCCGACCGCCCCGGACCCAGGGCCGTCCATGACGACGGAACCACCGAGGTAGTACATCACCCACGAGCCCTCCTCCCCGATCACCGAAGCATTCCGGACCCAACCGGCATCCCACGATCCGTCGGGCCCCGCGTCGAGAACCGGTGACGGGTCGATCGTCCATGGTCCCCCAACGTCGGGGGCGGTGCCTCGGTGGACCCAGTAGCGGTAGAGGTGATCGCCGAAGCCACCGAGATCACGCGAGACGTCGAAGAACCCGACCCAGCTCCCGTCGGACATCTCGAGCAATGTGGTCGCACGAAGGTGCTTGGCATCCACCACGCCCGTTGCCGATACCGGTTCAGGATCGACGCTCCACGATGACCCATCGGACGATGTCGCGTGGACGAAATAGGCGGGGTCCTCGGACTCGACACCGAGCAAGGCATGGAACACGCCGTCGGCCGTCACGATGTCACCCACGCTGAAGAACTTGAGAACACCCTTGTCGGGATCCTCGCCGCCGATGATCGGCTCCGGGGACACCAACACCACAGGGGTTGCCGGCACGTCAGGATTCGTCCCATCGGGGACTGTCATCGATGTGGTCGGTGGCGGATTGGTGACCGTGGGACCGTCCGTGTCCCGGAGAGCACTCAGGAGCGCAACGGAACCGATCAGCACGGCAACCGCAGCTGCCGCCATACCGGCAAACGCCCAGTCCGGCACCCGACGCTTCCGCTGTGTACGGGTGCGACCCGGGGCGACTTGAGCCGGGTCGGAATCCGGCGCCAAGGACTCCACGGGTGGTGCCTGTCGGTCCAACTGTTCGGCATACGCCCTGAGTTGGGCGTCCAGGTCCCGCCTATCCATCGCTCACCCCCAATCCATCACGCAGCTTCTTCATCCCGCGGTCGATGTGCCGCTGGATGGTGGACGCACCGACACCGAGCACCGATGCAGCCTCGACGAGCGTCCACCCGTAGCCGTGACACAGGATGATCGCCTGCCGTTGCCGCTCAGAAAGGTCGGCGAGCGCTGCGGGGAGCCCGGGTTCAACCCACGGCGTCGCTGCCGTTTCGGCCTCCGGCAACCGGGTGGGTCGCCGTCGATACCGTCGGGCTTTCGATTGGCCTACCCGATACAAATACCCCGCAGGGTTCTCCATCACAGAGATCCGATCCCAATGCTCCCACCCGTAGGCGAGGGCATCGCTCGTCGCCTCGGCACCGACCTCAGGGCCGTACGCAGCGATGAATGCGCGACGCAGACGCGCTCCGCCATCGCGGACGAACGCCGAGTAGTTCTCAGCAGGTGGGGCCTCCATCAACACTTTGTTATAGAGAGCTTTGGCGGCCGTGTCCACGCGACACGCCGAACGCGGATACCAGACCTATTTGCGATGTCGGCAGTGGAGGCGAAACGGGGTCTAGGGAAACTCAGTCCGAGCGCTACGCCTCGCTGTGTTCCTCCGACACGCGCTTGAGGGTGGCGAGTCCTTTGTCGAAGTCCTTGCCGACCATCTTGTCCATGAGACCGAACACATTCATGAGCCTCGTCATGAGACTGTGTTCGGCCACCATGGTCCAGGTCACCTTGGTGGCGCCACCGACCGATTCGAGCCGCCATTCCAGCTTGCTCTGCGACTTGAAAGGTTTCAGGAACCGGAGATCGGCCTTGATGGAGCTCGGCGCATCGGTCGCTGTGATCTCCATGGAGCCCTCGCCTGCTTTCCGGTTTCCCTTCCAGCTGTAGCCGCTGCCCACATTCCCGTCCGGGGCTCCTGTGTAGTGCTGCTCCATGTCCGGATCCAGGTCCTCCCACGGGGACCACTCGGGCCAGCGCTTGAAGTGCACGATGCGGTCGAAGATCACCTGCTGCGACGCGTCGATCGTGGCTGTTCGTTCCACGGTGTATGTGGCTTTCATGTTCACTCCTGTTCGTTCGAGGTCTCCGTACCGCGCGAGGTCGTCCCGACGATAGTTGACCCGACCCCTGCTGGGTCGACCCGGGTCCCCTGTCCTCGTTCCGCGCTCCTCGGTAGTCTGATTCCGATGGAAGAACCGATACTCGTCGCAGTCGAGATCCCACTGGTCGGGGATGAACGCCGCAAGAACTGGGCGAAGATCATCACGGGCGTCGATGAATCACTCGCCACCGGATGGGCCTACGAAGGCGAGTTCATCGCAACCGGAGGTATCCAGGACGTACCGATCGGATCGATCGTGCTCTCGTACGGCGAACGGGGCTCACAGACCAACCCCCGCATCGAAGCCTCAGTCATCCGTGTCAACGCGGATGCGACCATCACACCGATCACAACCGCCAAGGGAAGGGCGTGGGCTCGCACCCTTCGCGACACCATCGTCGAACTCCTCGCAGAGTCACATGAAGCGCCGATCGAACGGAAACCGTGGGACGTCGGGCTTGTTTCGTACAGTGACGAAGCCCTGCAGGAAGAACTCGATCGACGGGCCAAGAACTGAAGCATCAAGACGCGTCGATCCCTGATTCGGAATCGGTCCACCGTCATCGGTAGTGTCTCCAACACCCGACCCAGGAACCCATGATGTGCTTCGACGCAGACGCCACCCCACCCATTGATCCGATCCACGGCGGCTCCGTGGCCCACCGCAACTTCGAGCTGACGGCTGCCGACGGAAATGTCCTGATGGCCTTCGAAGCGACCGCTGACAACGAGGCCGCGATCGTGGTCCTACCCGACGTCCGAGGCTTGTTCCGGTTCTACGAAGAACTCGCACTTCGGTTCGCAGAGCACGGGTACGACGCGGTCGCCATCGACTACTTCGGACGGACTGCTGGCGTTTCGACCCGGACCAACGACTGGGAATACTGGCCACACGTCGATCGAACGACGATCGAGGGCGTGGAGTCAGATGTCGCCGCTGCCATCGGGCACCTCCGAAAGGACGACCCGGACCGCGCTGTGTTCGTCGTCGGGTTCTGTTTCGGTGGATCGAACGCGTGGCACATGGCGGCTTCCGACCTCGGGCTCGACGGGGCCATCGGCTTCTACGGCCATCCCGACCGACCCGACTTCCCCACCGGGGCTCCTTCGATCCTGAGCCGTGTCCCGGACTTCTCATGCCCGATCCTCGCACTTCAGGGTGGGGCCGATCCGGGTATCCCGGTCGAGATCGATGAGCTGTTCCAGGAGGCACTGGCCGCAGCGGGCACCCCTGGCGAGGTCGTCATATACGAGGGCGCCCCGCATTCGTTCTTCGATCGGAAACAGGAGGAGTTCGGGGGCGAGAGCGCCGACGCGTGGGACCGCATCCTGGCTTTCCTGGCCGAGAACGCCTGACCACAATTCGGGTACGCTGACCGGATGCACGATGACATCAAGGCAGCTGTCGCCGCCGACCTTCAGAGGACACGTTCAGAGCTCGAGGCGATGGTTCGGATTCCATCGGTGAGCGCCCCCGACTTCGACGTCGCCGAGGTCCGTCGATCGGCGGAGTTCGTCGCATCGCTTCTTGAGGCGTCGGGTCTCGAAGATGTCCGTCTTCTTGAACTCGAGGGGGCACATCCCGCCGTGTACGGGTACAAGCCCGGACCCGACGGTGCGCCGACGGTGCTGCTCTATGCCCACCACGACGTCCAACCGCCCGGA
This sequence comes from uncultured Acidimicrobiia bacterium, assembly GCA_965368815.1. Lineage (GTDB taxonomy): Bacteria > Actinomycetota > Acidimicrobiia > Spongiisociales > UBA5794 > UBA5794. Next base: position 22,446 of record CBDUOH010000024.1, on the reverse strand, counting down.
CCCGATGCCATTTGGGACACGCCACCATTCGAGCCAGTGGAAAGAGAGGGACGGTTGTACGGACGCGGCACCGCCGACGACAAGTGTGGGATCGCGATCCATCTGTCGACGCTCCGAACCCTGGGGGACGACCTCCCTGTCGGTGTGAAAGTGTTCATCGAAGGCGAGGAGGAGATCGGTTCCGAGCATCTCGTCGACTTTCTCGACGCGTATGCCGAAACGCTCGCGTCCGACGCCATCGTCATCGCCGACGCAGGAAACTGGAGGGTGGGGACTCCCGCACTTGCCACATCGCTGCGCGGACTCGTCGACTGCACCGTGACGGTTCGCACGCTTGCCAACGGGGTGCATTCGGGCTCGTTCGGGGGCATCTATCCCGATGCCATCACCGCGCTCGTGCGCACACTGTCCAAGCTCCACAACGATGACGGTTCGGTGGCGATCGCTGGCCTCGTGAGCGAGGACGCCGATCCGCTCGATCTGACAATCAAGGAGATCAATGAGCAGATGCTGCCCGTTGATGGTCTCCAGCAGATCGGAAGTGGATCCCTCACTGCACGAACGTGGCGCCAGCCTGCCGTGTCGATCCTGGCGATCGACGCCGTCCCGATCTCGAAGGCAATCAACCAGCTCGTTCCCGAGGCAAGCGCCAAGGTGAGCATGCGCATACCTCCCGGCCAGGACGCCAACGAGGCGATGACCGCACTCGTCTCCCACCTCAAAGCGAGCGCCCCCTGGGGAGCCGAGGTCACCGTCACCGACGGGGCAACGGGCGATGCCTTCGAGCTCGACACCACGGGAGCCGCGTACGATGCGTACCGGACGGGAATGTCGATCGGGTACGACATGGACCCTGTCGAGATCGGTGTCGGTGGTTCGATCCCGTTCGTTGCTGCCTTTTCGGAACGCTATCCCGATGCGTCGATCATGCTGGTTGGGGCTGCCGATCCGATGAGCAGATATCACGGGCCGAACGAGAGCCTGGAACTCGCTGACCTCGAGAAGGCCATCGTTGCGCAGGCGATCGCGCTCCGACAGATGGGTTCCTAGACCCCTTCGATAGGCTTCGGCCATGCGTCGCTCCACCGTGGCCCTCGTTGCCATCACTGCCGTTGTGGTCCTGGTCGCGGTGCTCCTGCGCACCGGTGACCGAGTTGCCCTTCCGAACAGCCCGACCACGACCAGCCTTCCGTCGGGTACCGAACCCGTCGGCACGACGCCGACCACCAGCACGACAACGCTGCCCGTTGGTCTGGTCCTACCGACGGGCACGTCTGTCTGCGAGCTCTACGGAACGTTGACCGTTGCCGGCACCGTCGAGAACCCGGACCTCGTCGAGGCATCGGGCATTGCCGTGAGCAGGACGACCGCGGGAGTCCTGTGGTCGCACAACGACTCGCGCGACGGACCCCGCTTGTACGCGTTCAGTCCTGACGGAGCCGATCTCGGGGTGTTCGAGGTGCCGGGGGCCCTGGCACTCGATTGGGAGGACATCGCCGCCGGACCGGGGGCCGATGGCACCGGAACGTACCTCTACGCGGGCGACATCGGTGACAACTTCGCCATTCGCGATGGTGTGATTGCCATCCACCGCGTCGAGGATCTCGATCCATCCACGCTTGGCAGCGCCTTCCCGCGGTCGGAACCGATCCCCCTCTCCTACCCCGACGGATCCCACAACGCCGAAGCCATGTTCATCGATCCGATCGACCCCGCCGTGTACATCGTGACGAAGGACCGCGAGATGGCCAGGGTGTATCGAGGATCGATCGAGATCACGGGTCAGCGTGCGGAAATGGAGCTCGTGGCGACGCTCCCACTCGGGGCCGAGGTGTCGGGTGCCGACATCAGCCAGGATGGTTCGGTGATTGCCTTCCGCGGGTACGACCAGGTCTGGATGTGGCATCGGACGCCTGACCAATCAGTTGTCGATGCCCTCGGAGTCGACCCATGCCAGGCGCCCGGACCGAATGAACGCCAGGGCGAGGCGATCGCCTTCGATGGCACCTACTCATACTTCACGATCAGCGAGGACATCAGCCCCGCGGTCTACCGGATCCCGTTCGAGGGCTAGCCGTTGTTCAGCTTGTGCTCGACGAGCGCACGGACATTGGGCACCGACTTGGCGAGCCAGACTGCCCGTATCCGGTCGCGGACCGCCGGGCTCAGATCCCCCATCGCTCCGAAGGCATCCATACGCTGCCGCCACACCTCATAGAGCAGTACCGCCGCGGCAACCGAGATGTTGAAGCTCTCGGTGAATCCTCCCATCGGGATCGTCACACGTTCGTCGGCACGCCGACGGGCGGTGTCGCTCAGCCCTTCGAGTTCGTTGCCGAACACCAATGCCACTCTGCCGGTGAAGTCAGCGTCGTTGATCGGCGTGGTTCCTTCACCGACATCGGCAACGACGATCCGATAGCCGTCGGCTGCAAGGTGATCGAAGCACTCGTCGGTGGTCTCCCACCGATACCGATCAACCCACTTGTCGGCTCCCTGCGTGGTCCGCTTCGACCGCTTGTACTTGTCCGCAGTATCGACGGCGTGGACCCGTTGGATCCCGAATCCGTCTGCCGTCCGCATCACTGCGGCGATGTTGCCGAGATCGACCATTCCTTCGACGACGACCGCCACCGATTCGGTTCGGACATCAAGGACGCGCTCGATCACACCCTGGCGGCGTTTCGAGACGTGTGGTGCGACCAATTCGGTCAACGATGCCGGTGTGAGAACCTGATCGTCGAACTCGAACCAGTACGGGTCGTCCGTCCTGGTTGCAGCGACCAGATCACGCATCTCTGCGGCGGTTGCGGTCTTGCGATCAGTCATCAGAGCAACCGTAGCGGTGCGACACCACCGGCTCAGCGTGCGATGGTTGTCCGCTTGAATTCGTTGACGTTCGTCCAGCCGAGCATGTCGACGACTTTGTCGAGGTCATCAAGTTTGTGGCGTTCCATGAACCGAACAAACACAGCTTCGCCGCCACCGATGAACGTCGGCACTCCGAACACGGACGCTTCGTCGACCAAACGGGTGTGTTCGGAAGCGAGGGTCTTGGCCGGGACACCGGAAGCGACCGCGGCAGCGATCGCGTCCGGATCGACTCCCACCGAGACGGCCACGGCGCGAAGCGCCTGTTCGTCGTTGAGGTCGATGAGGTCGTCATGCTTCGCGTCGAACAGCGCAATGTGGAATGCGTTGAACAACTCCGGGTGGCCGTCACGGACCGCCAGTGACCACAGCAGCGCCAGTACGCCGCGTCCTCGCTCCGCAGGATCCTGCTCCCACACCGGGGTTTCACTCTCGTCCAGGTGGTTCTGGCTCAATGAGAACGGAGCGAACGTGACGTCATAGTCGGCTCCGGCGGCAATCGCCTCGACGGCTGCCTCATTGGCAATCCGGGCGAACGGGCACAGGTAGTCGTATGTGATCGTGAAGGTCTTCATGGACGTAGGGCGTCCTTTCGGAGTGCCTCGAGGGCGATGGTCACCATGTCGTCGAATGACCGTTCGCGCTCGTCAGAGGTGGTCTCCTCGTGCGTGACCACATGGTCGGACACGGTGAGAACCGCAAGGGCCCTGACACCGAGTTCGGCGGCTATACCGTACAGCCCGGCGGCTTCCATCTCGACGGCCAGGATGTTCATCCGTTGCCAGATGGCGAGGGCGTCGGCCACGGGGTTGTAGAAGCTGTCCGAGGAGTGCACGTTGCCGACCCGCACGGGTTGGCCCAGATCCTGGGCTGCAGCGACCGCAGCGGACAGCAGCCCGAAGTCGGGTGTTGCAGGGAAATCCCAGCCACCGTATCTGGCCCTGTTGACGCCCGACTCCGTGCCAGCGCCTGACGCGATGACAAGGTCCCGTAGCGAGACGTCCGTCGAGATACCGCCACAGGATCCGACCCGGACGAGACGTTTGACTCCGTACGAGTTGATCAGCTCGTTGATGTAGATCGAAGCCGACGGGATCCCCATACCCGTGCCCATCACCGAAACTGCCATACCCTTGTACGAACCGGTGAAGCCCAGCATGTTCCGCACGCTGGTCACCTCGGAGGCGTCGTCGAGGAACGACTCGGCGATGTATTTGGCCCGCAACGGGTCACCGGGAAGGAGGATGGCCTCGGCGAATGCACCGTCGGGTGCCGCGATGTGTGGCGTAGGCATACGAACCGATCTGCTTGACGTCCCACCAATGGTATTACCGAGCCCGAGGACTGGATACGGACGCCCGGATGGCCGGCAACGATCTCAGGTTGCTTGCATCTCGCGATGCTCGACGGTGCCATCGGCATGCAGGGCGAATCTGCCTTCGGTGCGCGGGTGGACGGGGTCGGGTCCCGACCACGGCCACCCCCCGAAACCCGTCGTGCGATAGTCCACGAACGCCTGCTCGAGTTCCTCAGGTGTGTTCATGACAAACGGACCGAGCTGGAACACAGGAGCACCAATGGGTTTCCCTTGGAGAAGCAGGAACTCCGCCGGTGCCCCGTGGTTCGTGATCGTCGCATCGAGATCGGACACCAGTTGGATTCCTTTTCCGACAGGGACCTCACTCCCTGCGATGTCGACGGCCTCACCTTCGAAGAAGTGGAGCATCCGGTTCAGCCCCGCGACGTCGGCGGGTACGGTCCACGATGCACCCGTTTCGAGCCTGATCAGCCAGATAGCCAGGTGTCCTTCCGGGTTCGACGCCCACGAGTCCGGCGGAGCGGCCGCAGGCGTGTGGCCATCGAGTGCTCCCGCAATCACGTCGATGCGCACGCCTGGGGCCGGCTGATGGGTCGGTATCTCCTCGGACCACAGCATGGCGAAGTAGGCCGGGACCATCTTCGATTCGGGGGGAAGATTGAGCCAGATCTGGAACAACTCGAGCGGGTTCGGTCCATCGGAGTCGATGAGAGGGAACATCTCGCTGTGCTGGATCCCTGCGCCTGTCGTGAGCCACTGGACATCCCCGCCACCGTATCGAGCGGTGGCCCCGAGGGAGTCCGAGTGGTCGACGTAGCCCTGACGGACCACAGTCACGGTCTCGAACCCACGATGTGGGTGCTGGGGGAACCCGGGCACCGTCGCACCGTGATACATGCTCCACCCGTCGGTACCCGAGAAATCGGAGCCTATTCGACGGCCGTCAAGGGATCCGTCGGGTCCCTGCACCTCGTTGCCCCGTGGATACGCGTCGTTGTGGTGCATCGTCATGATGAACGGATCGAATCCCTGCCACTGGAAGTCAAGATCCATGAGACCCGCGACCGGGTGGTTCGGCTCACGCATTGGTTGTCGACTGCTCGGTCGGATACTCGATCTGGCAGAAACCGTGGTTGCAGTAGCCACCGGGGTTCTTGTGGAGATACTGCTGGTGGTATTCCTCGGCGTAGTAGAACGGGCCCGCCTCGGTGATCTCGGTGGTGATCGTGCCGTACCCCGAAGCGTTCAGACCACCCTGGTAGGCGTCACGCGACGCCATCGCGACATCACGCTGCGCCTCGGTGGTCCACAAGATCGCAGACCGATACTGGGTCCCTCGGTCGTTTCCCTGTCGGTTGAGTGTCGTCGGGTCGTGTTGCTCCCAGAAACTCTTGAGCAGCACGTCGAGTGAGACGACGGCAGGGTCGTACACAACCAGCGCAACCTCAGCGTGACCGGTCCGACCTGAACAGACTTCCTCATAGGTCGGGTTCGGTGTCGAACCGCCTTGATACCCCACGGCCGTCGTGATGACGCCTGGCAGCTTCCAGAAGATCCGTTCAGCACCCCAAAAACATCCCATACCGAACGAGATGACCTCGGAGCCATCGGGAAACGGCGGTGTCATCGAGGACTGATTGACTGCGTGGATTCCACTGATCGGTATCGATTCGTCCCGACCGGGCAGCGTCGAGCGGTTCAAAGTCATGCGTTGTGCCTTCTTCCGAGAGAACATGCTTGTGCAACGCGCGCTGACGCTGATTCGTTCCCGACAGGGTGGATTCCACCAGACCCCGTTGAACTACTCTGATGCGGTGATGCAAGTGAAACGCCGACTCGAATCCATGGTGCAGGGCAGGGGCGCAGCAGCATTCCTGATTGCCGCCGTCGTGCTCGGCATCCTTGTCGGATCTGCTGCCGCCCTGCTTGCCTGGATGATCGAATGGTTCGAGACATTCACTGCCGAACTCGCTGAGTGGTCCACGTGGTCCCGGGCGATCTTCTTCTTCACGATTCCGGTGGCTCTGTTCGTCTCCTGGCTCCTCAACCGGATGTGGGGACCCGGGGTATCCGGTGGAGGGGTGTCCGAGACGATGGTTGGACTGAGCCTCCATGGCGGGTATCTGCCGACCCGTACCATCTTCGCGAAATTGGTGGCCACTTCCGCAACCCTTGGTGCGGGCGGATCGGGTGGGCGGGAGGGCCCGATTGCCCTCATCGGGGCAACCATCGGGTCGTCGCTGTCACGGTATACGCACTTCGATCACGACCGAATACGGAGTCTGGTGGCGGCGGGTGCCGGGGCCGGTATCGCGGCAACCTTCAACGCCCCGATCGCAGGGATGCTGTTCGCCATGGAGGTGATCCTCGGCTCGTACGCGATCCGACACCTCAATGCCGTCGTCATCACCGCAGTCAGTGCCTCGGTCACGACGCATCTCCTTATCGGCGAACACCTCATCCTCACGTCGCCGCCACACTCGCTCGGCAACCCGCGCGAACTCCTGCTCTACGCAGCGCTCGCCGGGCTTGCTGTCGCCTTTGGGCTTCTGTACCTCAAGACACTCGATTTCGTCTCCCGGTGGCAGACGACGACCGTCGTTCCTCGCTGGGCGATACCCGTGCTCGGCGGAATCGGTGTGGCATCCGTCGGTCTCCTGTGGCCGGAATCGCTCGGAACCGGTCGCCAGTTCCTCTCAGGTCTCCTTGCACTCAAGAGCCCGGGGGAGCTGGTGTGGCAGACCCTGATCATCATCGCCCTCGCAAAGATGGTGACGTCTGCATTGACCCGCTCAAGCGGCGGATCAGCCGGCACATTCATGCCAAGTCTGTTCATCGGCGGGGTTCTCGGAGCGGCGTTCGCGATTCTGATCGACCCGCTGTGGGCGCCTGATGACCTCAGTCCCGGTGCGTTCGCAATCGTCGGTATGGCCTGTGCATTCGCCACCATTGCCCGCGCACCGATGACGTCGGTGATCATCGTGTTCGAACTGACGGGCAACTACGAACTCGTTCTCCCGCTGATGCTCGGCGCCGCACTTGCCACCTATGTCGGTGATCGTTTCCAACCCGAGTCCGCATACACCATGCCGATACGGCGGCGGGGCATCAACCTGCCCCAGACGGAGGACATCGATCTGCTCGACACGGTCCGGATCGCAACCGTCATGTCGTCGACGGACCAACCGTTGCGCCCGTGGATGACGCTCGCTGAGGCCGCAGAGTATTTCGACATCTCCGGTCACCACGGGGCACCCGTGCTCAATGACTGGGAGCAGCTGGTGGGCATCCTCACGCTGTCCGACATCGAGGCCGCCGGCGGTCCGAGTCGCTCACTCACCGTGTCGGCCGCCATGTCGACCGACGTCATCACCGTTTCTGGCGATCAGCCGGTGTCAACTGCCCTCGCACGGATGGCGACCCTCGGCGTCGGACGGATTCCGGTGGTTTCCGACACGGACCCGAAACAGGTGATCGGGATGTTCCGGCGCGCCTCGGTCGTCAAGGCGTATGACAGTGCCCTTTCGATGTCGAAGGGGCGCGAGCTGTACCGCGAACGGAGCCGGATCAGGACACAGCCGGGTGCGGACTTCTTCGAGGTCGTGGTTGTCAACGACTCGGCCGTTGCGAATGTGGCCGTGTCCCGCGTCGTATGGCCCGCCGACAGCGTGCTCGTTTCGATCCAGCGCAACACCCAAGTACTGGTCCCCCATGGCAACACCGTGCTGCGAGAAGGTGACATCATCATCGCGTTCGGAAGCCCCGATGCACATGATCATCTCGCTGAACTAGTCACCACGACGGTTGACAATGGTCACGATCGAGCGCCGTCGAGTCCGTAAGCTGCCCGACGGAAGCACACTGCGATACGTTTGGGAACCATGACTTCGCCAGTTACCCCGATTCTCCCCGTCGTCCTCTCGGGCGGAGTGGGTTCGCGACTCTGGCCAGCATCGAGATCCGACCGTCCCAAACAGCTGATGCCACTCGTGGAGCCCAGGTCCATGATCCGGGCGACCCTCGATCGGGTCGGGGCGGTGGAACGGGTGTTGCAGCCCATCATCGTCACAAACGCGGATCATGCAGGCGCCATCGGGCGTGAGTTGAAGGGTTCCCCATTCGCCGGAGCGACCTTGATCCTTGAGCCAGTCGGCCGCAACACCGCTCCTGCGGTCGCGGTGGCTGCCATCGAAGCGGTCACCGACGGGTCCGACCCGCTGCTGCTCATACTGCCGTCCGATCACACCATCGGTGACGAGGACGCGTTCGTCACAGCCGTACAACTCGCAGCCCCCGCCGCCGAGGACGGACACCTCGTGACGTTCGGAATCACCCCCCGGGGCCCAGAGACCGGCTACGGCTACCTGCGCACCGGCGAACCGATCGCGGACGGGATCTTCCGAGTCGACGAATTCCGGGAGAAGCCGGACCTCGAGACCGCCACGGAGTATCTCGATTCGGGCCGATATCTCTGGAACGCAGGCATGTTCCTGATCCGTGCGTCGGTCTATCTGTCCGAGCTCACAACGTTCGCTCCGGCAATGGTGCAGGCCTGCCGGCAGGCGTGCGAAGGTGCGAAGCGCAGCGATGGACTTGTCAGCCTCGATCGGAGGCCTTTTGAAGCGATGACCGGGGACTCGATCGACTACGCGGTGATGGAGAAGACGACACGTGCAGCCGTCGTACCGGTCGATCCCGGATGGAACGATGTCGGTTCGTGGGCATCGCTGTGGGATGTCGGGGTCAAGGACGAGCACGACAATGTGATCATGGGTGATGCGATACTCCACGACGTCACGGGAGCGTACGTTCGGGGTTCGGACCGCCTGATCGCCATTGTTGGTGTCGATGATGTGGTGATCGTCGACACGCCCGATGCGCTACTGGTCACGACACGAGACCGAGCCCAGGATGTCAAGGTCATCGTCGACCGACTCGCTGAGGAGGGTCGGAAGGAATTGCAGTCGGATGGAAAGGAAGACGCATGACGACGACGGGATTCCTCATCATGACGGTCCTGGTGGTGTTCATCGGATTCGGGATCGTTTTGTCGAGAAGCCAATCCGCCACCAAGAAGGCGGCGATCGCGGATCTTCAGAGGGAGAAAGAAGCGCTCGGCACGATCGATCTCCGTGCCCTGGCACACGATGAAGCGGTCGAACTCGGGCTGTTCGACATCCCGGGGTCAGAAGACGTCTCGCCGGTCGTTCTCCTCAAGATCTGGAAGAGCTCCAAAGACATCCGGGAGCATTGTCCGTCCCGCAATGACCTCAGGTTCCAGATTGCCGACGGCATCGACCCGGGGCTCGCCACGCTCCAGGATGTGTCCCTCGTGTGCGACGCCGGTCCGTCCCCATCCGACGAGGACCTACCGACCGGATAGCCCGACGGGCTGCTCATTGGTCGAATGCGAGCGTCTAAGCGGCCGTGGGCACGTCCGCCAGAGTCATGCTGAGCTGCTGAAGTCCTGAACGGATCCTGCTCTTGACCGTTCCCTCGGGCATCTTGAGTCGTTCGGCGACCTGGCGATACGGAAGTCCGTCGAAGTAGGCCAGCGTTATCGGGATGCGCTGATCGTCGGGGAGCTCGGCGAGAGATGCGCGGACCGTCGAAGCCACGAGGCCGTTGAGCGCCTGTTCTTCCGTACCGATCTGCGTTTCGCCTGATCGTCGAACGAAATCATTGACTTCTCGCTTCGCCGAAGCGTTGCGAGACCGCAAGAGGTCGATGCTTCTCCCGTGGGCGTCGACGGCAAGAAACGAACCAAGCGACCCGCGCTTCGCGTCGAAGCGATCCGCTCGGTGCCACAACCGCACGAACACATCTTGGGCTATGTCGGCCGCGAGATCGCGATCACGTATGACGCTCATCGCCACTGCGGTGACCTTGCCTCCGTACCGCTCGTACACAACCCGCATCGCATCGGCATCACCGGACCGGATGCGCGACACGAGTTCCTGGTCATCTGGCTCCACGGTTCGGACCTTTTCGTTGGCGGAGCGTGTGGTTGGTGCAGTCATGATCGGACTCCGTTTGTTGACTCGTATCTGATTTAGTACTAAATTACACCACTCTGCTCGCTATTGTCAACAGGAATCCGGAAATGCACTTCAGAACTGGTCGCGCTAGGTTTGCCACTAAATGACGAAGACACATCAACCAGACACGCTGACGCTCGCCGAGGTCGCCGATGAACTCGACGTGCACTACATGACCGCATACCGCTACGTCCGGCTCGGGCTTCTTGAGGCCACGCAGATCGGGCGTTCGTGGGTGGTGACCAGATCCGCGCTCGACGCCTTTCGGAACGAACGCGGGGATCGCGCCTCGGTAAAGCGAGGCGAAGCGGACTGGATGAATCGATTGCTTCGCCGCCTGCTCGCAGGTGATGAACCGGGGGCCTGGAGCACCGTGGAAGCCGCTCTGGCTTCCGGGTTGTCCATCCGCGAGGTCTACATGTCGATGCTTGTGCCCGCATTGCACGCGATCGGGGACAAATGGCAATCGGGCGAGATCGATGTCGCCGACGAGCACCTTGCTTCTCGCATCGTCGATCGAATCATCGGGCGACTCGGTCCGAGGGCGGCAACCCGCGGGGTTCGGCGCGGTTCGGTCGTGATCGGGTCCACCGCAACGGAGTTCCACTCCCTACCGATCACCATCGCGGCCGACATGTTGCGGTCCGCGAGGTTCGTCGTGGTGGATCTCGGCGCAAACCTGCCCCCGAAGTCGTTCGGCAAGGCAGTCGCAGCTGCGGACAGCCTTGTCGCGGTTGCCGTCAGTGTCACGACCACCGGGCAGGAGGACGAGCTCAGCAGAACGATCGGGGCCATACGAGCCGAAACGGATCGACCGATCGTGGTGGGGGGCCGTGGTACCGATGCGGCCACGGCCAAGCGGCTCGGCGCCGACGCCTACGCCGCAACGGCGACCGACGCGATCGCGGCTATCGAACTGGTTCTCGCCGAGAGCCAGTGACCGCCGGCAGGTCGCTGGTCCATCGGGCAATCCCGACACCGGGAGAAGGCGGCGGCGGAACCTTGTGATACTTGGCACGCTTTGTGACGAGTTTGAGGGCCTCGAGATGTATCCCGACAATCACCTTGGTGGTGAGGAGCGGTTTGGTGACGAATTGCCTGAGCAGGTTCCGGGTCGTCAGCGGGACCCGCTCCCCTGTCTGGGTGGCCGTCAGCAGCCTGTCGCCTCGTTCGTCGAGGTATTCGATCACCAATGCATACGTGTCTTGTGGCGTCGCGATGGACATGCGATAGCCACCCGAGCGGTCGAAGAACGGCGAGACATGCAGCACCTTGTCGAAGAGGTGCTTCGGGACAGCTTCGGCATGCGGCTCAGGGACGATCGCAACGTATGCGTGGGAGTGACCGAAGGTGTTGTGTACCTCGTACACGATCGCCTGCAGACCACCATCATGACCGTGGCCGAACCAGACCGTGATCGGGTTGAAGGTGTAGCCGAGGATCCGCGGGAACACCAGCATCGAGATCCTGCCGTCGCCGAAGTCCAAACCGGCCTCGGCGACCCGGGCGACGAACCACGCACGGAGGTCGGAACCGTCCCTCGGACCGAAGTCCCTGTCGTGGAATGACACGAGGTTGAACCGATTCCGGGACATGATCGGAATCGTGTCGACCAGTTCGTCGATTTCATCAAGGTCGATCAGGAGCGAGTAGACCCCATATCGGAGCCGGTGCCCCATGGGGTTGAACCGTTGGTGACGGACGACCGATTCGTAGATCCCCGAATGCATCAGCCACCCACCGGTTCGAGGATCGGATCCAACGGTGCTTCGACCCACGGTGGGGGCGAACCAAGTGCCGTCGCGACGGCGACGCCCGAACGGATGCCATCCTCGTGGAAGCCGTGCCCGAGGTAGGCGCCTGCGAACCATGAACGTGATGCCCCCTGGATCGACCCGATCTCGTTCTGGGCGCGTTCGGTGTCGATGGTGAATTGGGGGTGGGATGTCATCCATCGATCGATGACACGGTCCTCGTCTATCGACCCAGCGGGGTTCAACGTCACGAGAACGTCAACGTCGGTATCGAGCGACTGCAGCTTGTTCATCCAATAGGTCACTGAAACAGGCCTCGTTCCGTCGTCGTGGGTGCGTTCCACGGAGTTCCATGCCGACCATACGCGCCTGTCCGATGGCATGGCGTTTGCGTCGGTGTGGAGGACGACCTCGTTGCGGTCGTAGGCGAACGGCGAAAGCAATCGCTGCTCCGCCTCTGTTGCGTCGGACCCCAGGATGCGCAGGGTTGTGTCGGCATGGGTGGCGAAGACGATCTGATCGAAGCGTTCAGTCGTTCCGTGGACGTCGAGCACATCGACGCCGAACTCATCGCGGGTGACCGAGACCACACCACGACTGAGGTGTGCGGCTGTGATCTCCTTCACCGCCCTGTCCACATACGCACGCGCACCACCGGTGACGGTGCGCCATTGCGGGCGGTCCCGCAACGTGAGGAGACCGTGGTTGTCCAAGAAGGAGAGGAATGTCCTCGCTGGCATGTTCGCGGCGTTGTTTCTCGTACCCGACCACACCGCCGCGGCGAGCGGAAGCAGATACAGCGACAGGAAATCGTCCGGGTAGCCGCGTTCGGTCAGATACTCCCCGACCGTATCGCCGACGGGCACGGCTCCGGCTGCGAGACGCGCATGCTCGTGGCGGAACCGGAGGATGCCTCGTGCGATCCGCCACCGTCGTCCGTCGGCAAGTGACCGGACCGTCGGGAACAGTCCGCCAGCACGACCTGCGTATTCGAGTGACCGATCCTCGGTCGACACGGCGAACGACATGTCGCTGTCGTACGTGTCGACGCCGAGCTCTTGGAAGAACGCCGTCAGATTCGGATAGTTGCGTTCGTTGAACACGATGAACCCGGTATCGACGGTCACCGAGTCATTGCCTACTTCTCTGTCGAGTGTCCTGCTGTGCCCGCCGAACGTGTCGGCGTGTTCGAACAGGGTCACGTCGTGCATCAGACTGAGCGACCATGCCGCGCTGATACCAGCGATCCCCGATCCGACGACTGCGATGCGCATGTGCGAGTTCCCTTGTGAGCGTGCACAGGGTATTCGTTGCAGGCCCGCACGGCGGATTACCGCCACGAAAGACCCCCGAACGTTCATCCGACATCGCGGACCGCGTCGTAGTGTTGATGCATGCCGAACATTGACGACATACTCGACCGAACACTGATCGGTTTCTCGCGGGTGGGATTCACGACGCGCCACCTATCGGTCGACGAACGGTTCCCGTCGGTAGCCGGACATCACGTCATCGTCACTGGTGCCACCGGCGGGATCGGCCGCGCAGCGGTCGAACGGTTCGTTGCCAACGGTGCCACCGTCCATGCCGTTGGACGAAGTCAGGACAAACTCGACAAGCTCGTCACTGATCTCGGCAGTTCCGTCGTTCCCCACAAAGCCGACCTGTCGATCATGAGTGAGACATCGACGCTCGCCGATGAGATCATTGCCACCGGAGAATCGATTCACGGACTGGTGAACAACGTCGGCGTCATGGTCAGGGAACGACGAATCACGAGCGAGGGGTTCGAGCTGACCTACGCGACCAACCTCCTCGGCCAGTACATCCTGACGGAGCGACTGACGCAAGGTCTCGCTCAATCCCTTCAGCGCATCGTTTTCGTGTCCTCGGGCGGCATGCTGTCCCAAGCCCTCACCGAATCGAACATCGAATCCGGTCAGGGCGAGTACAACGGCACCGCAGCGTACGCACGGACAAAGCGCGGGCAGGTGGTGCTGGCCGAGTACCTCGACGAACGTGGAGGGAAGGACACCGTTGTGACCTCCATGCATCCGGGATGGGTCGACACCGACGGTGTCAAGTCGTCGCTTCCCACCTTCCGCACGATCACCCGTCCGATACTGCGGAATGCCGACCAGGGTGCGGACACGATCGTGTGGCTCGTCGCCTCGCCAGACGCAGCAAACCTCGGCGGGGCGTTCGTCCACGATCGTGCCCCCCGACGCAAACACAAGCTCGCACGAACCCGGGTCGACCAGTCCACCCGAACCCGATTCCTCGACAAGCTCCTATCGGACGCCGGTCCATACCTGCGCTGATCATCACAACAAAGAAGGAAACATGCCGATCATTCGACGAACCATCACCACGCCGCTCCCCATCGGAACGGTGTTCGCATACCTCGCGGACTTCTCGAACGCCCCTGAGTGGGATCCGGGAACCACCTCGTCCGAGCCTCGGACGGGTCTCGGCCCACGAGTGGGCCAGATATACGACCTCGTTGTGACGTGGGGCTCGCGCACGCTCGACATGACGTACGAAATCACAGCACTCGAAGTGGATCGCCACATCGTCCTCGAAGGTACAGGATCGACGACGAGGGCCATCGACACCATGACATTCTCGCCCAATGTCGACGGTGGGACGATCGTCACCTATGAGGCTGACATCCGCCTCCGCGGATTGCTCAGGCTCGCCGAACCGTTCCTCGGCAAGAAGTTCACCGAGCTCGGCGACGAAGCAGAACGAGGCTTGATCACTGCGCTGGCTGGTCTTGCGTCGACAACGGACTAGTCGTTCCACCGTGGCTTGTCCCGATCACGCCGAACCCTCAACCGGCACCCTCCGATTACGCTCGGGCCCATGAACTTCTATCTCGGTGCACAACTCGACGCTGAAGGCGCCCGCATTCCCGACGGCCGCTTCGACTACGACCCTTCGGATCTGACAACCCACGGCGTGATCGTGGGGATGACAGGTTCAGGGAAGACCGGCCTTGGTGTGATCTACCTCGAGGAAGCCCTCCGTGCTGGCATTCCAACGCTGGTCATCGACCCCAAGGGCGACATGACCAATCTCCTGTTGACCTTTCCTGAACTCGCACCGTCGGACTTTGCCCCCTGGGTCGACGCCGGCGCCGCCGAGAAGGAAGGACGAACGGTCGATGAGGAAGCGGCCCGCGAATCCGAGAAATGGCGCAAGGGACTCGAATCCTCAGGACTGTCGGGATCCGACATCGGTGCGATGCGAGACCGGACGGGCATGATGATCTACACACCGGGTTCCGAAGCTGGTAACCCGGTCAACATCATCGGGAGCCTCGCTCCGCCCGATCTGTCGTGGGATTCCGACTCGGAGTCGATCCGCGACGAGATCCAGGGCTTCACATCGGGGCTGCTCGGACTCGTCGATATCGACGCCGATCCTGTTTCGTCGCGGGAACACATCCTGATCGACAATCTCATCGAGCGGGCGTGGCGAGACGGACAAACCCTCGACCTCGGGACACTGATTGCCCAGATAGCGCAACCACCCATGCGCAAACTGGGTGTCTTCGAGGTCGACCAGTTCTTCCCCGAAAAGGACCGAATGGCTCTCGCGATGAGGCTCAACGGCTTGTTGGCGTCACCATCGTTTGCGGCATGGATGCAAGGCGCACCTCTCGACATCGACTCGATGCTGTGGCGGGATGGGAAGCCGCAGGCGGCCGTCATGTACCTCGCCCACCTCTCCGAATCGGAGCGGCAGTTCGTCGTCACCATGATCCTCGCCAAGCTCATCACCTGGATGCGGTCACAGCCCGGCTCAAGCGAACTGCGCGTCCTTGCGTACATGGACGAGGTCTTCGGTTTCGTGCCACCGACGGCACAGCCACCTGCGAAGAAGCCGATCCTGACATTGCTCAAGCAGGGACGGGCCTTCGGGGTCGGGATGCTGCTCTCGACGCAGAACCCGGTCGACCTCGACTACAAGGCGATGTCGAACGCAGGTACCTGGTGCATCGGCCGCCTCCAGACGGCTCGGGACAAGGCCCGCATCATCGAAGCGCTCACGACGTCGTCCGGAGACATCGACACCACCGCCATGGATGCAACAATCTCGAATCTCGCGAAACGAGCGTTCGTGCTCCACAGCACGCGGGAGAAGCATCCCACCGTGTTCTCCACTCGGTGGGCGATGTCGTACCTGCGGGGTCCCATGACCCGGGACGAAGTGGGTCGATTCAAGTCGGACACGCCGACCACCGCGACCTCAGATACGCCGAACCGCACGAGCACACCCGGGCCGGACTCCACCATCGACAGCGCTCAGCCGCTGGTCGCACGGGACATCGAATCGGTGGCCATCCACCCCGCCGCCCCATGGCGCCAGACCGTTGGCGACTCTGATGATGGAGACATCTACCGAGCCGTACTCGGCGTCACCGTGTCGATGCGGTTCGATGACACACGCATGGGTATCGACCACACCGAGGAATGGGATGCGATCCTTCCGGCTTTTGATGCCGACGACCTGTCCGACATCATCGAGGTCGATCACGACGAACGTGACTTCGTCGAGCCCATCAGTGGTATCCCCTTCGAGGAACCCGACGCTGCCCTCGCCGATCCGAAGCTGTTCTCGAACATCGCCGCATCGTTGAAGCGGTACCTCGACCGGGAAGAAACACTCGACCTGTTCAAGAACCCGACACTCAAACTGGTATCACGTCCGGGCGAGTCGCGCGAAGCCTTCCGCGAGCGATGCAGGGTGGCCGCAGTCGATGCCGCAGATGCCGACAAGGCCAAGATCGCGACCCGTTTCGCAGCGAGACTGCGCAAAGCGGAGCGAGCCTACCGCGACGCCGTGCGGGATGCCGATCTCGCTGCCCAGGCAGCCGAGGACCAGAAGCGCGATGCGCTCATCGGGTTCGGTTTGGATCTGCTGACCGGGCGCAAGCCGAGCCGCTCACAGTCACGCACTGCGCAGAACAAACTGGCGCGGGCCGAAAGCAAGATCGGCGACAAGCGGGCCGACTTCGAGGACCTCAACGCTCAGATGGAGGACCTCGCCATGGCTGCAGCGGAGAAGTGGCAGACGGCGATCGACGACATCGAACAGGTCAGTGTCGGCCTCGAATCCGATGACATCGAAATCACGCAGATGCGCGTGGTGTGGGTGCGAACCTCGACCGCCTGAGCCGACGGTGAGACCTGCTAGATCAGGTCCTGCTCGCGGATACCGAAACTTGGATGCCTGAGCCGGCACAAGGCGAGTTTTTCAAGCTGACGGATTCGCTCACGTGTGAGGTTGAACTCCTCGCCGATCTCCTCGAGCGTTCGCGGAATGCCGTCGTAGAACCCGTACCTCAGGGCAAGGATCCGTCCCTCCCTGGTCGGCAACCGATCGATCGACTTGCGCAACGAGTTCGCGATGTCCATCTCTTCGGTCACCCTGACCGGGTCAACGGCGTCCTCATCCTCGATGAAGTCACCGAGCTGGGCGCCATCCTCACCGATCGGCTGCTCGAGCGAAACCGTGTCGGCCACCGCAAGGGCGAGCTCGACCTTTGAGACCTCGACGCCGGCTTCCTCGGCAATCTCCTCGGGCTTGGGATCCCGCCCGAGTTCAGCCTTCAACGACGCTTGGGCCGCCCGGACCGCTGCGAGAGTGTCATGCAGGTGGACAGGTATCCGCACGGTTCGGGACTTGTCTGCGATGGCGCGGGTGATGGCCTGTCGGATCCACCACGTCGCATACGTCGAGAACTTGAAACCCTTGCGCCAATCGAACTTCTCCACGGCGCGGATGAGACCGAGGTTGCCTTCTTGGATGAGGTCGAGGAAGTCGATGCCGGAGGTGTTCGCGTACCGACGGGCGTTCGCCACGACAAGACGCAAGTTCGCTGTCAGGAAGGCATCTTTGGCCTGGGCTCCACGACGGATCTGACGTCGGAGGATTCGCTCCTCCTCCTTGGTCTTGAACTCGCCCGCTTCCAGACGTTCCTGGGCTGCCTGCCCGGATTCGATCTTCTGGGCGTACTCGACCTCGTTCTCGGCGGTGAGGAGTTCGAACTCGCCGATCGAGGTGAGGTACTGGGAGACGAGATCGGTCGTCAGCCGTCCACGGTCGTCGGTGAGCTTCGAGCCTCGGTCCTTGATCGACCTTGTCAGCGTGTCCCGATCGATGCGTTCCTTTGCATCTTCTCGTTCGCGCTCTGCTCTCGTGACAATGGCCTTGCGAGGCTTCGAACCTGTCGTCATCCAACATCCTCCATGGTGGTCGACGGTTCCTGCTGATGAACCGGCCTGGCTGAGGCTCGTGGGGCCCACCAGCCCGCACACCTCCCAATATCACACACGCATTCCCGTTTGTGAACCCACTTTCTGCTTTGGGAAGGTAGGGGTGCGGCGATGTGTACCGCCGGTTGCGTCGCCTCCATCTCACGACGAATCGGGCACCTCCGCGGCAGGTTCGGTGGGGCATTCGCGCCGGTGCACGTATGCTCGTGCGATGCCTGACACCCAGACGTTGGCGCTGTTCGCCCTCGCATCATTCGTGCTCGTGATCGTCCCCGGGCCGGCTGTCGTCTACATCCTCACGAGAAGCGTGAGCCAGGGCCGCACGGCCGGAGTCGTCTCTGCTGTCGGTGTCAACACGGGATCGCTTGTGCATGTGCTGGCCGCTGTCGCGGGCCTGTCCATCGTGCTTGCCCGATCGGCAGTCATCTTCAACGGAATCAAATGGGCAGGGGTCGCGTACCTGGCATGGATCGGCATCCGGACGCTCATGTCGGACGACGCGACCTTCACCGAGCCGCGGACCGGTCACTCGAGCCTGCGTCGGATCTTCACCCAAGGAGTTCTCGTCAACATCCTGAACCCCAAGGTTGCCGTGTTCTTCCTCGCCTTCCTCCCGCAGTTCATCGACCCGGGTGCTGCGAATCCCGAACTCCAGAGCCTCGTTCTCGGACTGCTGCTCATTCTCATCGGGCTCGTGTCCGACTCGTTCTATGCGATCGTCGGAGGATCGATCGGAGACCTCTTCCGTACGCGACCCCGACTGGCGAGACTCACCCGTATCAGCGCCGGTTGCACGTACCTATCGCTTGCCGGGATAGCAGCGATCACCGGAACCGTGTCCGAGGCCTGACCACGAGTTAAGAATCTGTTCACCACGATCGGGGAACGAAGGAGCGTTGTGTGCAGTTTCCTTGGTGACCGACACGAGGAGGCGGCATGCATTGGATCAGGGAACATCGGATGGCCGCAACGATCATCGGGCTCGCCGGGGCTCTGGGACTCATCGTCGTCCTCGTGTGGTTCCAACCCCAGACACTGTTCGTGAACACGGTCGTTGACGACACGCTCCCCCCACAGACCCAGAGCACGCCACCTCCACCGACCACAACCTCCACGGCTGGCGTCACCACCACCGACGCATCCGCCCCGGATCCAACGACACCCCCGTCGACAACGACGACCACGTCGACGGTCGTGTACCCGCTCACGCTGAGCTCGGGTGAGTTCATCGATCTTGCACACGCCGGTACCGGCAGCGCGCTGATCCTCGAACTCGAGGATGGGTCGCGGATCCTCCGGTTCGAGAACCTCGACGTGGACAACGGACCGGACCTGAGGGTGATCCTGTCGCCGTCAGCACTCGTGGACGACGACTCGGCCTACGACGATGGCGACTTCGTCGACCTTGGCGAACTCAAGGGAAACAAGGGCAACCAGAACTACGAGATACCCGGCGATGTCGACCTCGACGGGTTCGCGACGGTCGCCATTTGGTGCCGACGCTTCAATGTGACGTTCAACGCCGCACCGATCAGCCCCTGATCACGCCCTCGGTCGCGTAGGGTTCAGCCGAAAGGAGTGGCATGGACCGCGACAAGGCACGTCAATTCGTCGACCGGTTTGTTTCGTATGCTGCAGGCGCAACCACCATCGGCCTGCTGGCGATTGCTGACCGCACGGGGCTCCTGGCAACGCTGCAGGCATCGCCACCGAGTTCCGCTGAGGATCTCGCCCGAGCCGCTGATCTCGACGGTCGATACACACTTGAGATCCTGCGGGGCCTTGTGGCTGCCGGAGCTCTCGACTATGAGGCTGAGGCAGAGCTGTTCTCGCTGAGCCCCGAACACGCGGCTGTACTTGCCGATGACACTTCGCCATACACCATGGCCGGATGGCTCGACATGATCCCGACCGTGTTCGGCCACATGGATGCGATCGTCGACGCGACACGGACCGGGGGCGGGGTGCCGTTCGAGGATTTCGGGGACCGCATGGTTGTGGGGATCGATCGCGGCAATCGGGCATCGGTGTCGGTGCTCCTGGCGCGTCGGTGGCTCGCCACGATGCCCGACGTGGTCGAGCGCCTGATGGATGGTGGTCGCATCGCCGACCTCGGATGCGGATCGGGCTCGGCCGTGGCCACCATGGCGAACGCCTTCCCTTCGGCCACCGTGACCGGGTATGACATATCGGAGGCATCGATACAACGGGCTCGGCGGAGCACCGACGCCGACAACGCGACCTTCGTTGTCGGCGACTCGTCGGCCTTGATCGCTGACAGCCCATACGACCTCGTGACAGCACTCGACGTCGTCCACGACCTTGCCGATCCGCTCGCGGCCGTACGCAACATCCGGCAATCACTTGCTCCGGATGGGGTCTTCTTCATGATGGAACCTCGTATCGATGCCAAGGTCGAGAACAACGTCAGCGACCGCGGGGCGCTGCTGTACGGCATCTCGACATTCCATTGCATGACGCAAAGCCTTGCCGCGGGCGGAGCCGGGCTCGGGGCGGCATGGGGCCCCGCACAGGCACATCAGCTGTGCCGTGACGCGGGTTTCGACACGTTCGAGGAGCTCCCGATCGACAACCCGTTCTCAGCGTTCTTCCGGGTCCAGTGACGAGCACCAGTGTCCCGCAGGCCGTCGTAGCCTCCGGTGCTGTGACACGGACAACACAACAGCAGGCGACGCCGACATGAGACCACGTATCGCTGCCTCCGCGCTGGCGATCGCGATGGTGATCACGGCGTGTGGTGGAGGATCCCAGGGGACGCAGACGACCGAACCCGTCGACACGGTCCCCGGCAACGTTGCCGACGGGGCGGATGTCTACATGCGCTCGTGTGCTTCGTGCCACGGCGGGGATGCCACCGGTGTAACCGGCCTCGGGAAACCGCTCATCGGGAGCGCGTTCATCGCGGGCCAGAGCGAGGAGGAACTCGCGCTGTTCATCGAAATCGGGCGCGAGCGCAACGACCCGGCAAACACAACAGGAGTGGAGATGCCCCCCAAAGGTGGCAACCCGTCTCTCAGCAGCCAGGACCTCCGTGACGTTGCCGCCTATCTCCTTTCGCTGAACGGATGAACGTTCAACCCGGAACCGGCGAAAGACGGGTGCATTATTCAGTTGACCGTATCCTCCCGTCATGAGCGAGACCACATCGAACCTTCCCATCTGCATCCACTGCGGAACCGCCAGGCCGGCTGACGAGACGCTCTGCCCCAACTGTGGGAAACCGTGGATCGACGTCACGATCGAGCAGCCACCGACTGCTTCCGCGGCCCCCACTCCCCCTGCCGCGGTTGGCGCCACGACGCCGCCGACCGCACCTCCGCCCGTACCTGCACCCGCTGCACCAGAGCCACGTCACGACACCGGAGAATTCGGACTCGACGAATGGACGCTGCCACCCGAACCACCCAAGAGCAAGGCGATCTGGGCGATACCGGTTGTGCTGCTCGTCGGAGTCGTCGGGTTCTGGGTCTACTTCGGGTTCATCAACGGGTCGGGGACGACGACGACGCTCGCTGCGGTGGAGACGACGACCACCCAGGTCGACACCACAACCACTGCACCCGACACGACCACGACTTCCGACACGTCGTCAACCACGACCACGACCCTGCCTCCGTTCCCTTCGGCGTCCGCGTGGCCTGCCGTCGGCGATCCGATCGATCAGGCCGACCTCGGGCTCAAAGCCGGAGGTATCGGACCGATCGACTTCGGTGCACCACTTCCTGAGGCCGCGGGGATCCTCGTGTCGAGCCTCGGTGAGGCAGAAGCCGCCGGCATCGACGATGTCTGTGAACCCGGCGAAGCGTATTGGCTCCAGTGGGGTCCGCTCCGAGCGATCTTCGACGGCACCGACACCGACGCAACCTTCGTTTCATACCGATATGAGGACACCGGCGCCGGTACCGCGGCGGTCGACCTCGCAACGCTGTCGGGCATCCGCCTCGGAGACAGTGTCGAGAAGCTCCGTGAGACATACGTTTCCTACACGGTCACATTCGAGGTGATCGAGGGAGCCGATCACTTCCGACTCGTCGATGGCAGCGATCTGTTGCTGTGGGGGCCGGTCTCGAGCACCGATCCGGATGGAACCATCGAGGGAATCTACTCACCCTCGTCGTGCCCGTCGGGGTCGTGATGCGATTCGGTCGCAAACCTCCCTC
>CBDUOH010000023.1:0-26553 GCA_965368815.1 uncultured Acidimicrobiia bacterium | reverse complement strand
TTACGATCTCGTGATGTCTTTGGCGCTCCGCCGGTTCCGGCACATGTTCGAATGGCTTCTCGACTTTGGGTCCTACGCCGATGAGGACGAACTGAGGAGCGGCAGGAGGCGGGTGATCGTCGGTGCGATCTGGGTTTCGCTTCCGTTCGTCCTTCTGGGGGCCCTCTTCGATTGGCTGGCCGGTGCCCATCTTGCGGCCGCGGTTGTGGCGGTGCAGGCAATCGTCCACCTCGTGAGTCTTGCTCTTCTCCGGCTGCGTCCGCTCTGGATCGCTCCCGTGCTCACCGGCATGTTTGCCTTCGACGTGACCCAGGAGATCATTGTCACGTACCTCTTCGGCGGGTTGGTGCCGTCGGGTGGAACAGTCGTGTGGGGGCTGATCGCTGTTCTGGGAGCACTCATCGTCTTCAGTGTGCGCGCCGCCGCCATCTGGTTCGCTGTCTTTGCCGCATCGGTCATCGCGGCGGCGGCCATGACGGAGTACATCGAACCGAGGTACGTGCAGCCTGATATACCGTCGGACGTAGCGGTGAACATTCTTGGTGCGACGTTCCTGACTTTCCTCGTGATGGCGTACTTCGTCCGGCAGCGAGACCGATTCCAGAGGCGCTCAGACGATCTGTTACACAACATGCTGCCTCACGCGATAGCAGCAAGGCTCAAGCTGGATTCGTCGCTGATAGCCGACAACCCGTCCGACGTGTCCGTGCTGTTCGCGGACATTGTGAACTTCACGCCGCTCAGTGATTCGATGACCGCTCCGGACCTCATCAATCTGCTCAACGAAGTGTTCAGCACCATTGATGGATTGGTGGAGGAGCGAGGACTCGAGAAGATCAAAACGGTCGGCGACGAATACATGGTCGCTGCGGGCGTTCCGGAGCCCGATCCCGACCACGCGGCTCACATCGCTGACCTCGCGCTCGCCATCCGCGATCTCATGAACGGCAGGACATTCCTGGGCCACCATCTCCGGATGAGAATCGGCGTGCACTCCGGCCCTGTCATCGCTGGTGTGATCGGATCCAAGAAGCCCGCCTACGACCTTTGGGGAGCCACTGTCAACACCGCCAGTCGAATGGAATCGACCGGTATCCCCGGTGAGATCCAGGTCTCGCCGCACACCTACGAGCTCCTTGGAAGTCAGTACGCCTTCACACGACGTGATTCCGTCGTTGTCAAGGGAATCGGAACGATGGACACCTACATCCTGACTGGCCGACATTCGGCCGCGACTTGAAGGCGTTCAGGGGGCGAGAACAGAGTCACAGTTCAGACCCGGTTCAGCTGTCGAGTCCGTTCTTGTATCGCGGGCAAGGCCTTGGGAACCCTGTTGTGTGCGATGCCAGCGTCGAACACGAACCCGCCATGCCCGTCGTAGGGCGACATCGCGCATTCCAGTTCCCCCGAGCGAACGTAGGCGTCGGGCGGCCTAGAGATCCGCCAGGATCATGTCCACGATCTGCCTCGCCGCAGCGAGGCGTTCATCGTGCCGATCGCTTTCGCTTCCGGACACCGTCACCATGACCGCTGCTTCGGGCGCACAGACCTCGATCTGTGTGCTCGTTGCGGTGGTGATGATTGAGGCGAGGTCGCCGTAGTCCGTAGCTGGCTCCACTGTTTCGCCCGGAAGGATGGGTTCGGTCTGGAGTAGGAACCTGCAATCCTCCGGCGACAACGCGAGAGCCGATGTGTGGGCATCGAACCCTGCTCCGAAGCCTGCCACCGGTATGTAGAAGCAGTCGCTTCCGTATTCCTCTTCGCTTGTCACCTCGACCCCGAGCAACGTGCTCATGTCTTCCGCTGAGATGAACTCGCACGGTCTCGGTAGGTCCCCGATAGGTTCACCAAGGCCACCGCTGGCAGTGGTCGTCGTATCAGCGTGCCCTTGGTTGGCTCCCGATGTCGTCGTCTCGCCCTGCTGGGCAACGGTCGTATCCGAGCCATCGTCCACCGTGGCGTCGCTTCCAGAACCTCCGCAGGCCGACAGGACCAGCGCAAGCCCGCAGGTCAACAACAGTGGCCTCATTGTCTTCATGGCTGTTCTCCATTTCCTCAGATGCGCTACTTCGTGGGTATGTCGGCAGGCGATCCTGCTATCGACTTCAACTTCGCTGAATCGGTGAACTGCTTGCCACACACGTCGGCGACCATCGTCAATGTGGTGTCAGGGTCTGCAAAGAGAGCGAGCGACTTCAGCTTCTCCTGAGACTTGAAACCGCCCTGAAATGGCTCGGTTCCTTTGAGATATGCGAATCGATCGAAGTCGAGGCCCGAAACCCCCACCGTCAATGATTCGCCCGGCGCCAGTTTCGAAAGATTGGCCGTCGTCGACTCGGCAGCTACGACGACTCCTTGCACAGCGCCGTTGACGTGGCTGATGAGTCCACCCTTCTCGGTCCAGTCGACAAACCCCGAACCTTCCGTCGTCAGACTGACGGCGCAGAATGCCGGCGCGGGGAAGCTCGGGTTCGAGTACGCGGTTCGAGTGAACGTGACCTTGGCCGAACCGAGAAACAGCTGACCGGCCGGCTCAGGAACAACGATGATGCCCGGATTGAGGAGCAGCTCCCAGCCGTCGGAGTTGGAATTGGACACGGCCATGTCCGAGAAGTGGCCCTGAATGTCGTCAAGCGCGTCGTCGATGAAATCCTTTGCGAACTCCTCACACGGGATTGCGCCGCAGGACTGGCCGACCAGCTCCTTGGCCAGGGCGCTTGCGATGTCCCCTTTCGCCGCCTCGATGAACTCGTTGAAACTCGGGAGTGTCGGTGGCACCCCCACGGCCGCGAGCCCGGCGTCAGCGAGTGCCGTCAATGCCGCCACGCACGTGGACTTGGGCTCGCATCCAACGATGTCGACGATGCCCTCGATGATCCCCGCCTTGATCATGTCGACCATGTTCTTGAAGGTGTCCCAGACGTCACCGACAAACGCTATGGCGTCGCCGACGAAATCGAAGAAGTCATCGTCGGGAGGGTCCGGATGTCGTGCACAGACCGTGGCGCCCGGAACGAGACCGGTGGACTGCTTGCCCTGAGCCGTCCAGACACCGGCCCAGTCGCGGAAGACATTGAATTCGGCCTGCCATGTCTGCGTACCGAAAGCGTTCCAGGGGAACTCGTCGGGAACCGGGTTCTCCTTGCCGAACGGGTTTTCCACGACACGGACACAGCGAGCGAATGTGTCATTGCCGCGTTGGGGCTGTGTGAATTCGATCTGGGTCGTGTAATACGAGTCGAAGAGCTGCTGTGCGTCGGGAGACAACACCAGTGCTTCGTCCTCCACCCGATACTGCACCACATTGCTTGCGCCCGCCACGGGGAGGTCGTCGATCAGCGGGATGACGCGCACCCAGATGCGGTCCGGAGGCGTGTTCTGGAATAAGTTGCCGAGGAACGGCAGCCCGACCCGCGCTGTCGCACCCGGGGGTGCGGTCGGTGCGTTTGCTCCGAAATCAAGCGCCATGGCTTCGAACTGGGAGTAGGCGACCAAGCTGAATTCGGGCGTCGGAGTCGCGCCAGTGCCTGTCGATTTCGGGAGCCACGTTCCGGCTACAACTTCCTTCAACGGAAGTTCGACATCACGGGTGGCCGCACCGTCCATGGCGAATTCAATCGACCAGAGAAGTCCGGGGAAACTGATCGCCGGTTCGGTCGGCAGCGGCGTCGTCGACACCTGGACCAAGCCTGCGTCGGCCCCGGTCAACCCCGAGTTCCAGCGGACGGTGGATGGATCCGGACCGCAATCCGGATTGAAGAACGACCCCGAGCACACGACGTCGCTCAGTAGCAACGTCTCCGTGAACCCCGAGGAGTCGATGATCGGTGCCTGGCGGACGATGTTCAGTGATGAATACGGTGTGACCGGCTGAACAGCTCCGCCCCACATCGCCTCGGCTGGTCCTCCCGACGTGGCGGTGAATCGACCCCTCCCCAGACCTTCCAGACCCCGTGCGCCTCGGCCCCAGACCTCGACTTCGAGATGGCCGCCAGGTGCGACCTGGGGCAGGAGACCGGCGTAGTCGAATCCGTCGCGGCCTCGAGTCACAAACCCGGTATCGGGAACTCTGAACCATGTCGAGTCATCCTCGGTCACGTACAGATAGGTCGCATCCAGGCTTGTCGCATCGAAGCCTGCGCCGCCTACGAGGACTGATCCGTCGAAGCCCATGGCCCCTTCCCAGGTTCCCATGGCGCAATCGGGCGCTCCCGGCACGATGATCGTGGCCTCAGGATCGGCTTTGCTCTCGTCATACGACAGAACTGAAACGATGACCGGCGATCCTGTGAGAGGCATCGACACCTCGCCTCCCGCTGCGGGCAGGACCGCGACAGCGGCCGATCCGGCGACCCCGAACGACGAAGCCGTCACGTACAGGCCGAGCTGATCCGGCGCCGCTGCAACCTCGAATGTCGCGCTACACGCCTCCGCATCCATTGTGACTTTGTCCGTCGGAGTCCCCAGCGGTGACGCAGGAAGATCCCCGATCGGTGCCCCTGTCTCGGTGTCGACTGGTGCCTCGACGCGGAACCAAGTGGGGAATGACTCGGCAACCTCGCCCGACTCGTTGATTGCCCGAACGGCAGCAGCCTGCAACCCGATCGAACCCGGCACCCATTCCCACGAGAAGGGGGGATCGTCCGTGGGCTCATCGAATTCGACTTCGTCGACCTTTTCGCCGTTCACCCACAGTTCGAGCCGTCGAATCGGCTCGGATGCCAGGACCCGGCTCATCAGGAATACCGTTTGGCCCGCAACGGTCGAATCGTCGCCGAGCGTCGCCAACAGGGGAATGATCTCAGGCGGGCTCGGAGGTGGAGACGACCCGATCGGACCGGTTGGCGTCGTCGAGGTCGTTGTGGTTCCGCTCACCTCATCTGAAGGTGTGCATGCGGTGGCGATGAGGGCCAGGACGATCACGACCATGCACACCCGTCTCATGGCGAGCAGCTGTCCTGGACTATGAATGTGTAGACCTGTGACCACGCACCCACCTCGGGCGCTCGGACCCTCACTCTCCACCAATAGTCCGCACAGGTGATCGGCACGCTTGTTGCATTCTGTGATGGGGTGGTCGTGGTCCAGATGACGGCACCGCCGGAGAAGCTCGGGTCGTTCGCCAGTTGGATGTGGAAGACCAGGTCGTCGGGATCGCATCCGGCATACGACCAGGTGAACGGAACAGACATCGCTATCCCGGTCTTCGAGAAGACATGGTTGTCAGCAGGACTGGACGGCTCGGGGATCCCGAATGCGCACGGTGTGGTCGTCGGAGGCACAGAGGTTGTCGATGGAGTTGTCGTCGTGGTTGGAGCGGTGGTTGTCGTCGCGATCGGTGTGGTGGTGGTGCTGGTGGCTTCATCCTCGCCTTCGACGAACACCGTGGCCAGCGCTGGGCCGATCCATTCGGCGGACGTCGGCTTCATCCACAACCCGAGCACGTGGACACCGGGCGCACCCGGTACCCAATCGAATCGGAGTGTCGCCAATGAGCCCGGTTCGACAGGCGATTCCGAAGTTGCCACTTGGACACCGTTGATATCGAGCCGGGCGCCGGTGAGCCCGTCGGCATCAGCTACATGGCCGACCACAGCGACGGGCATGCCGAGAGGGACGATCGTCCCGTCAAGCGGTTCGTCGATCCAGACCGAGGGAGTGGGAGAACCCGATGCGACGGCGAAGCCCACCCCGATGAGACCGATGGATAGGGCCAACGCAACCAACCCACCCCAACCGCCAGCGGATGGGCCGAGTCGCAGCATCGGCTTCTTTATCGTGAGCGCACCTTCTCTACTCCGATCTCGTGAAATCGTACTTCGGATCCTGTACGCGGAGAAGAGGAAACTGTGAAATCGGTGACGAACCGTGTCCGTGCGACTGAGCGTCATCCGCAACGGGCGAAGGGAGTTCGTTGACGCTCGACGATGGCGTGATCAGGGAGGGATCCGCCAAGATGGCGATTCCCAGGATGAAAGCCGCGCTCTGGAGTGAGCTGTGGAGACCGATACCACCGGAAGCGACGAACGCGAGACCGATCGCAACGGTTCGCTCGCCGGATGTCCAAGATGCATGCGCCGTGTACACGACACACCCCACAGCTACCGCATATACCGCTGGCCCGAGATAGCCGGCCAAACCGAAGTTCCACAGCATGAGGGTTTGAACGGTCGCGGGTTGAGCCATCAGGGCCCCGAGGACCACAACCGCAGCCGCGAAACCGTATCCCAACGATCGATGGGACAGGCGGCGGGACCGGCCGGCGAGGATCGCGACAGCACCGCCGACAGCGAGGGTCTCTGCGAACTGGGACCATCCCAGAACCGGGAGGACCAGCCCGGGGTTCAGCTTCCCGACGATGGTCGGCACGCTCGCAACCGTGAACGCCGCCGCCAGCAGCCCGACCGACAACCACCTCGGATCCACGGCCCCTCGTGATCGGATGGCCAGCATCGCCGGGAGGGCGAGTACGGCTGCGACGGTGGCGACGTCGACAACGGACTCAGGTACAAGATGCATGGCGCCGAGGCCGGCGATCGTCATGAACAATGCGATGGCGAAGCCGATACCCGGTCGACCTCGTCGTGATTGCACCACCGCAGTCGTCGCCAGCAGTGCCGTGGCCACGACAACCGCCGTTCCGAATGCAACCCGACCGAACTCCGACGTCGCCCGCACCGCGAACCCCACGGACTCAAGGCCGGGGATATGGATCAGCGTGCGTGTGATGAGGCGGAGAACGACGAGTTCAGTCAGAAGGACGAGCGCTCCGACGACGGCCAGCGGAGAGAGATACTGATCGAGAACCGCACTCGAACGAAGCCGGGTCGTCAACCGCTCCTCCCCGGGGCACCCTCCTCATGCCGGCGACCGCTCGTCCAGCTGAGGGTCGTGATGATGGCTACGCCGACGACCGCCGCGAGGAGTGCTCCGACGGTCGGCCAGACACTTGATTGGTCCGAAGGAACCACCGGTGCGTTGTATGGATTCTCGCTGAGTGCCATCCTGATGAAGGACGAAACAGATTTCTGCCCGTTCCTGTCGCCACTGGCTCCGTTCCACACGGCGAAGGCGACATCCATCGATCCACCGGTGTGGAACGCCGGTTGAAGTTCGCCGGGGGACCCGAACGAGCGCGCCATTGTGACGGTCCATCCGGTATCGGCATGGGTTCCGATGCCCTTGATGTCCTGACCGTCAAGGGCGGAAAGCGTCCCGAATCCGCCAGCAACCAGGTTCTGGACAGGAGCGGCGGCAATCATGGGGTTCGCCGCAGCCGCAGCGGGGTAGTGCAGCTCGTCCACGGCGGGGTAGAGGTCGACGTAGCCATTCCGCGGAATGGCCGAGATCCCGGCCTGACTGTCCGCCCGCCAGTGCCAGATGTTGACTGCCTCATCGGCTTGTCCCATGCATATGGCCGGGACGGTCGCCTCAGCAACGGCAGGAAACTGAACCGCAACGGCGTCGGCAAAGACCCCGACTGCATCGGTTCGCTCGTCCGCGGTGCTGTCGGCCCAGTGGAGGTTCACGTACAGGGTCCCGTTGTGGTGGAGCGCCTTGACCGTCAGCACCCGTGGCCGTGTCTGACTCATCGGAGGTGTCACCGACTGGGCCGCCAACTGCACGAGCGACGGGGGAATGTCGTCCCAGACATCGCTTGTCGGGTCGAGACCCGGATCGTCGACCGATCGCCACGCAGTCAGGATCGGGCTCTGCGCCACCGCGGGCTTCACCTCGAGGAGGTGGATCGCCGTGCCGATCAAGGCTGCCACCAGCAGTATCACCCAGAATCGACGGCGACCGACTGTATGGATGGGCGTACGAAGGTCGGTGGGGGAGGTCACATGCCACCTCCACACGAGAGATCATCCCAACGCAGGTGAGGGTCCGCAATCGCCACATCATCGTGCGGGTCAGGAATGGGCAGATGGTCCGGGTCGTGTGGAATCACGCCGAATCGTTCGATTTCGGCCTCAAGCCAAAAGGTCAGGAACGCCCCCGCCGACCGGAAGAAGGGATGCGCGGACACTGCCGCCATACGCCTGCCGTAGTCCGGTCCCCACGCACCGAGGTGATCACGGAGGAACAGCGCCTGTGTGTCGATGCACTCCTGCACGGCATCGACCCGTCCTACGGAGTCGGCGAGTCCCTGCTTCTGGGCGAGGAACCCCATGAACTCGAGTTCGGGACCGATCCCGTCGGGGCGATCCTTCTGTTTGCCACCCAGTGTGAGTCCGTGGGCGCGGTAGAACCCCGCCGCGTCGGCCATCACCTGCCCTTGTCTGAACACGTCGCGCTTGGAATAGGCAGTGGCGTACGAAGGTGCATCTTGGGACTCGACTGCCGGAAAGAGCACTCGGTGAGCTGCCTGGAGTGAGGGCACATCGCTTCCCGACGACCTCACGACAGCCGTGCGGCGGTCCTCGAGTTCGTCGTCTTCGAACCGGACGATGTCGAGCAGTCCGCAGTCGATCGGATGGCGCGGGTATTGAACGCTTCGGGCCAGAAACGCGTAGGTAGCAGCCCGGACGTTGGTCTCGATCTGCATTTCGGAGATGAGAGCACTCATGGCCGT
Organism: uncultured Acidimicrobiia bacterium; assembly: GCA_965368815.1. Lineage (GTDB taxonomy): Bacteria > Actinomycetota > Acidimicrobiia > Spongiisociales > UBA5794 > UBA5794. Next base: position 17,978 of record CBDUOH010000023.1, on the reverse strand, counting down.
TGTTCCTCTATATCGAGTTGATCATTCCCGGTCGTTCGATCAGCGGGTCTTCGACGTTGACACGGACGATTTCACGACCGTCGCGGTCGAAACCGACCACTGTGTCGTCGAACAGTTCAAGTGGTTCTCCGCCCACCGTGATCTCGCTCAGCTTTGGCCCTTCCTCGACATCGAACGAGTAGATGATCTGTTGGGTACTGCGGAAGAGCTGGAGAACTGCGAGCAACCGTCGTGACGGACGCGTATAAGTGTCGATGGCGTGGTCGACGCCAGGTCCGAACATCTGGTGGAGATAGCCCCGGGGCACCCAGCGTGGCGGTATGTAGTAGATGTTCGGCTGGGTGCCGAACTGCGGATACAGCGGAAGGGCAACTCGTTCGGTGTGGACGAGGTAATAGAGCGGGTTCGATGGGTCCGAAACCCAGACTCCGTCGTCGCCGACCTCGACCAGCCCTTGGAGGCGGATCTTTCCGACGCACGCAGCCATGCAACGGGTCTCCATCGGATGTCCGTTCGTCAGGGGATCGGACCCCTCGACCCTCGGGTAGCACCCGATGCACTTCTCGGTCGTTCTCGTCGTCGGACGGTACATCGCCTTCTTGTATGGGCATGCCTCGACACACTTCTGATAGCCGCGGCATCGCTCCTGGTCGACGAGCACGATGCCGTCTTCCGGTCGCTTGTAGATGGCACTCCTCGGACACGCCGCCAGGCATGCGGGATAGCTGCAGTGGTTGCATATCCGTGCGAGGTAGAAGAACCAGCCGTCGTGTTCGGGCAGGGAGGTACCGGTCTTGGAGAAACTCGTCGCGTGGTCCTCATATCGATTGGGCGACTTCCAGTCGCCTTCTTCGGGTAGGTAGCCCAATGCACGCTCGCCCGGGTCTGTCGCCTCGAATATCGTTTGACCGTCGAACTGCCCGTAGGGTGCGGTGTCGTCGCCGGGGTTCGATGTCCAGGTCTGGCCGCCGGGGTTTGCCCGTTCCAGCATCGTGAGGATTCGGCTGTCCCAATGGGCCGGGTACCCGCCGAAGGGCTTGGTCTCCACGTTGTTCCACCACATCAGCTCCTGTCCCGGTGAGTGGGTCCACGTGGATTTGCACGACATCGTGCAGGTCTGGCACGCAATGCAGCGATTGATGTTGAACACGGCCGCGAATTGGCGGTCGTAGGTCCCACCGTCGTGGCGGTACTGCATGTCTCTGCCAAGTTGCCAGTTGTGTACGGATGCCATCAGCGGGACTCCTGTGCCGGGAACACGGCGGCGATCGACTCGTTCACGAAGTCCAAGCCGTAGCGTTGGAACATGCCGTGCATGGCCCCGTATCGGGGGGAGAGGAACAGGCCACGTATCTCCGCGGATCCGAATCCGATCATGGCGTATTCCTCGACGAAGCACCGTGCATTGAACCTGTCCGTTTCAGGGTCCGAGGGGTACCCCATGCCGACCAGTTCGAACGGGTCGTCAGCCTCGGTCTCCTTGGTTGGAACGGCAGTGACCTCCAGGAGCCGCACGGGCTGCCAGCCTTCGTGTTTCATGGCGTTCGTCCGACGACTGTGGTCAGGTCGCCCCGAATGTAGGCAAGCATTGCTCCGTCCTCCGAACCCGGGCTCTCGCCGGTCGTCCCCGGTATCCAGGGACCGGACCCGTTGAGGCCACCGGACTCCGCCTTCTCGATGCGAACGAGGGTCTCCTTCGGGCATGTGTTGATGGCGTGGTTGTCCACATCGAAACCGAAGACGAATCCCATGCCACCTGCGAGTTTGTGGAACAACGAATCCGTTTGGTGCATCGGAGGTGCCCACCCTCGGGTGATGGATTGTTGGCTGCCGTGTCGGAAGCTTGCTTGGTAGCCGTTGGGTGACAACGCCCTCCCATCGGGTCGTTCCTTTTGCGCCTGGACCGTCTTTGGCGTTGCCATGTAGAAGGCGTGCTTGAGCATTGTGACCCCACGCGGATAGGCGGGGTTGTACGAGACCCGAGCCATCAGCCTGGCGACCTCGGTGAGTGGGTGCGCTTCGGTCCATCCGATGAACGGACGATCGGCCGGGTTCGCATCGACCCACACGTAGTCGCCGCTCTCGATGCCGATCTCGCGGGCGTCGTCGGGGTTCATGTGGAGTTGCGTGTCCCCGACACCGGGCATCCGCTGGTCCTCCCGGTATGGGTCACCGAAGTTGGAGTTCCAGATCCAGTGCCAGTCCGTGACGGCCCATGACGAATGCACGGAGTGTCTGGACTTGGGTGTGAGGCAGAGGAACCGGTAGCCGTCCTCGAACAGCGGATTCGCAGTGGTGCGGACCTGTGCCCATGGCATCATGACGTTCCTGACCTGGCGCAGGTCGGCATCCATCTCGTCGAGACCGATCCCGTAGTCCTTCGGTCGCAGGAAGGGACTGGTGGAGACGATGACATTGGGCAGGTACGGCGTTGCTTCGATCGCCTCACGGTGGACGATCATGTTCTCGCCGTAGTCGATGGCCTCGGGCGTGTCGACGTACGCATGAAGCCGTCCGGTGTCCGTGTAGAAGGGGTGACTGTCCTTGATCTGTTCGTAGAAGGGGATCCTCGGCAGGGTCCGATACTGGAACAGGGCGCCGCCGGGTTCGCCGTACTTGCCGTCCATGATGTCGCGTGAGGTGTATCCACCGGTGGTGAATGAGGCGTCGAGCACGCGATCGAGGTACACCTCGGGCCTGCCCTCGGATGCGAATCGGAAGTAGTCGGCGCACCGTCGGTCACCCGTTTCGACCGTCAGAGCCTCGGCAACTCCGGCGAACACCGAGATGTCGTCGCGGGTGTCGTACAACGGCTCGATACCGCCCTTCCACATCTGGAGGAACGGGTTCGAGCATGAACCCGACATCTCGAGCGTCTCGAACTCCAACCAGCTGTTCACCGGCATGATCACGTCGGCGTTCTCGGCCGATGCCGTCCACTCGATCTGTTGGTCGACGATCATGTCGACCTTCGGATTGATGTTGTGGACGAGTTCGTATGTCCACTTCGCCTGGTTGATCAGGTTCGCGTTGTTGTACCAGATGAGTTTCGTCGGTGTCGGCAAGTGTGTCGTGCCGGTGAAGACCTTGCGACCTTCGCTCGGCGTGTCGACGATGAGCGGGCGATCGCCGTAGCCCCAGTAGGACGTTTCCTCGCCATGGATGGTGTGCCGTAGGGTGCCGGGTGTGTATCGAGCGTCCGGGTCCAGGAGTGGATTGAACGGATCCTCATTCACGTAGCCGCCGACACCGGGTCCGTGCCAGGGTGCGGCTTGGAAGATGCCACCCTTGTAGTTGCCGGCCCAGGTGCTGACCCCAGCGCCGGGCTTGCCGATGTTTCCTGTGAGCATCGCCACGAGATACACGGCACGGTTGTGCAACGTCGCATGGAAGTAGTGGTTGACTCCCTCGCCGACATGGATCGAGACTGGTTTGATGGTTGCCAGGTCGTTGATCAACCGTTCGATGAGGTCGATCGGTGATCCTGTTATCTCAGCAACCGTCTCCAGGTCATAGTCGCTGAGGTGATCCCGATACATCGAGAAGGCTGTCGCCACCTCGACGGCGGAGCCGTCGGCGAGCGTCAAGGAGCCTCGGTAGTCGAGGAGGGGATCGAGCCCGCGAGCTGTCATCGTGTCACCGAGATCCTCACGGTTGATGGCCGCAGGCACACCTGACGCCTGCATCACCACTCGGTCACCGAGCACGTCGTACTGATCGGCGGTCATGCCGTGCGTCGTGAAACTGACGGCATCGGATGCGAGTGTTCCCGTGTATCCATCGAACACTTCATCGGCTCGCACACGTTTGAGCGTGTCAAGACGTACCAGCAAAGGAAGGTCGGTGAAACGCTTGACGAACTCGGCGTCGTAGAGGTCCCGATCGATGAGGGCCTTGGCGATGCCCAGGAACAACGATGTGTCGGACAGGCCACCTCTGACGGGGATCCAGTAGTCGGCCTTGCTGGCCTGGGGCCCATACTCGGGCACGATCGAAACGACCTTGCCGCCCCGCTCGATGATCTCCTGGAAGAAGTGGCTCTCCGGCATCTTGTTCTCGACGAGGTTCTTGCCGACCTGGATGAGGAGTCGCGATTGGCGGAGGTCGGAGAAATCGGTTTCGGCCGACTGCAGCCCGTGGACGAACGGGAACCCGGGGGCTTGATCGCCACGCCAGGTGTACTCGGACCAGTCGCGTGCCCCGACTGCATCATCCGCCCCGACGCCGCGAACGTGGGCGTCGACCAACGAGAGCAAGTTGGCGAACCGGAAGAGTCCGAACTTCCCGGCGACGCCGTGTACCGGGAGGGAGGACCCGAACTTCATCGTCCGAACACCGGACTCCTCCCAGAACTCGAGCATCTCGAGCTCGTACCCGTCCTCCTCGATCAGGCGTCGTTTCCCGTCCTCCCCGCTGTACGTGGCCGCGATCGCCACCAGCGCACGGGCGGTGTACGAGTCTGCTTCCTCGGTCGAAACCGGTAGGAACTCGTCCTCCGATCTGCGGTCGAACATGTAGGTGGAGCGGAGTTCCGGATTGTCCGACAGGGATGGGAAGCCGTCATCTGCCCACTGCTTCCATCCCGCTCGCAACATCGGGGTGCGAAGCCGATACGGTCCGTAGACACGTCGATGGAGCGTGAAACCCTTGAGACAGCCGCGTGGGTTCCAAGCAACCGTCGAACGGTTCCCTGACGTGTCCCCGTAGTTGTCGCCGTCATAGTTCTGCTCGATCCGAATCACGACGCCATTGCGCACGAATGCCCGGAGCCGACACATGTGGGTGTCGTTCGGTGCACAGATGAATGTGAACGAGTCGTCGTAGCGATACTGGTCCCGGTAGATGGACTCCCACCCGCGGTTCGGGTAGAAGAGCAGGGGATTGTCGATGCCGGGTGCCGCTTGGAAGAAGGCGAGGCTCAGGTCAAGCGCGTTGGCTGTGACATATGCTCCGACGGCAGCAGCGGTGGAGGCTTGGAGGAACGATCTCCGGGTCACGTCTGCCAATTGGTCTCCCAAGTTGGAATGTTGAGTTAGATACTAATCAACTAAGGTGGGGCTGGCAAGTTCCGTCAATACGCAGTGCAAGGGTTCGGAGGTGGACGGGCATGGAATCGGAAGATGGAGCCGGAGGTCCCGTCGTTGTTGCCATTGTGGGCGTCAGCGGAGCTGGAAAGACCACCCTGATCACTCGACTTGTTCCGATCCTGAAGGACCGCGGCGTGTCCGTGGGAGTCATCAAGCATCACCATTTGACGACCGGGTTTGATGTCCCGGGTAAGGACACCGACCGGATCTTTCGATCGGGCGCAGCAGCGGTGGTCGGTGTCAGTCCGTTGCAGACGGCGGTCTTTCACCCACGGCAAACACGCCAGGAGATCGAGTCAGTCGTCGACGAGTACCTCGGCGGTGTCGATCTTGTGCTTGCCGAGGGGTACAAGCACGGCCCGTTCGAGAAGATCGAAGTGCATCGGAGCGCCGTGAGCAGGGATCTGGTCTGCGCTCCTTCCGAGTTGACGGCTCTCGTGTCGGACGTCCCGTGGGATGTCCCCGTCCCTCAGTTCGGCCCGGATTCGATCGTTGAGGTCGCTGAGTACCTCGATGCCGAGCACGTTCGGTCGTGATCGGGCTTGGAGTCTGTTGAGCCCGCCGAGTGTCAGCGGGCTTGCAGCGGCGTGGTTGTCCGGCGGGCGTACGCGAGATGGATCATCGCCGCAGCGACCACGATGTTCGTCACAAGGTTCTGGAGTTCGCCGCGACCGATGTGATAGACGGCGGCGCCGACCATGACGAGAGCGAGTCCGGCCGCAGCTGCAACGGTGAGTTCAGGTTTGATCCCGGTGAGGCCGGGAAGCAGTAGGCCGAGCCCACCAAGGATCTCTGCGGCACCGGTGATGTAGTGGAGGGTGTCGTTGAGGTCGTACATCCACTCCAACGGAGCAGGAAGACCTTCGGGTACGACGAAGTGCATCACCCCGATGATGATGAAATAGATGCCGAAGACGATCTGGATGGCCCACAGGAAACGGTTTGATCTGAACATGACTCCGACCCTACACGCGGCTCCTGGCGCGTGCGACGAACGGGCCCGGCGCCGATGCAGGGGGGACATCCGGCGGCGGCCGGCGTACCGTAGAGGATGAAACAGGACGACTTGGAGGAGCGCAGCGATGGCATCGGAAGTGACAGTGTCGAACGCAGAGTTCGGTCGGCTACGCACCTACAACTGGATCATGGGTGCGCTTCACGCAGCACAGGGCCTGCTGGTCGTGCTCCTTGCAACGGATTTCACGCTCCCCATCGTGGGCACCTTCATGACGGGGCCCCCCGGCTCGTCCGGGACGGACGAGGTCACGCTCGTCAACCTGTCGGTCGCGTGGGGGGTTGCGTCGTTCCTGTTCCTGTCCGCGTTCTTCCACGTCCTGATCGCCACCGTCGGTGCTTCTCGCTATCGCGACCAGCTGTCGAGGGGCCAGAATCAGTTCCGGTGGATCGAATACGCGTTCTCGTCATCGCTCATGATCGTTCTGATCGCCATGCTGACCGGAGTGACGGACGTCGTTGCGTTGCTGGCTCTCGCCGGGGTCAACGCCGGCATGATCCTCATGGGCTCGATCCAGGAGCGATACGAGTCGCCGGGGGGCTCCATGCGCGCGTTCTGGTTCGGATCGTTGCTGGGAATCGTTCCGTGGATTGCGATCGGCATCTACCTGGTGTCGCCCGGGAGCGAAGCGTCCCCGCCCGGATTCGTCTTCGGCATCTACGTGTCGCTCTTTGTGTTCTTCAACGCTTTCGGTCTCGTGCAGTGGCTGCAGTACCGACGGGTCGGACGGTGGAGCAACTACCTGACCGGAGAACGGACCTACATCCTCCTCAGCCTGCTTGCCAAGTCCGCGCTTGCGTGGCAGGTGTTCGCCTCGACGCTGGTGCCGCAATAGCCGAAGTCGTCGCCATGTCGGAACGACCGAGTAGCGTGTGCCGGACTCATCGGAAGGAGTGAACCCGTGGAACCGGACCCGGGCGCACCTCGCGTCAAGCAGCTCCGTTTGGTCGTGGAGACCCTTGAATTCGAGTCGGCGGTCGCGTTCTATCGCGACGCACTCGGCCTCGACGAAGAGTTCTACGTCGAAAGCGATGGTGGAGCCAAAGTATTGGCGCTCAAGGTCGGAAGGGCGACGCTCGAGATCATCAACCCCGAACAGCGCGCGCTCATCGACGAGCTCGAAGTCGGTCGCGATGTGAGCCGATCCATCAGGGTTGCCTTCGAAGTCGACGACACGCCTGAAGCGACCACGCGGCTGGTGGAGGCAGGCGCAGTGCTGGTAGCTGCGCCGATCGAGACGCCGTGGCGGTCGCTCAACTCCCGTCTTGAGGCACCCATGGAGCTCCAGATCACCTTGTTCCAGGAGTTGGACGAGTGATGGCTATTGCGGGATGGCGTCTGCAGGGACTCGAACCGGGATCGGGAGCACCCATCGGTGTGGGACGAAGTCCGAATCTCGGCGGTCTGCGAGGAACATGCCAAAACGAGCGGACATCTCGGCCGCAGGGATGAGTTCGCTCCAACATCCGGTGTCGTTGACGGGACACCACAGGTCGTATCCGGCCCTGTCGAGCGCTCGAACGGCAGCGAGCGATGGATCGCCCGGAACCGCATCGAGTCCATCGATCCACGCGAAGAACTCGGCCACCATCGTGTGGGTCGCGAGCGGGACCTCACAATCGTCATCCTCGGGGTCGCAGCCCACGTCGAAGCCTTGTGCGCGGCGCCATTCATATGAGCCCTCAGCCACCCATCCGCTCGATGTGAAGTTCAGATCGCCACGGTCGAACGGGGTCTCGTCCTCGCCACATTCGGGTTCTTCCGCCTCGAACCAGACCTCGGGGTCGTGGCCGTCGGGCATCGGTGTGTTGCCGAGCCATACGGTCTTGGTCGAGCCGTCGAAGATGACCAGGTCCCGGCGCCCGTCGCCGTCATAGTCTGCGGCGGCGAAGTCCACGATGTGCGTCGGGAGGCCGCTCACCCTTTGGACGTCGGATGGCTTGCCGTAGCTGTCGGCGGCAAGGGCGATCGTCACCAGCCCCGCATCGATCGACCAGAGATCCGGGAGGTTGTCGAGATCGGCGTCCCCAAGGGCGATGGAGCCGGAAGTGTCGAACGGCAGCGTTGCTTCGATCATGATCTTGGTTCGACCGGTGTGAGCGTCGATTGCCCATACGGTGAGTTCGGTTCCCTCGATGATGACAAGATCGAGAGAACCGTTGGCATCCATGTCGGCGGTCGAGATCCACGAGCCCTCGCCCGGTGTCGGGACATCGGTTGTTGCGGTGGTCTCGGCCGAGTAGGTGCCGAACGCCCACCGTACGGTGAGACGCAACGACCCCTCAGCATCATGGACCATCCACAGGTCCTGGCCGCCACGTCCGTCCCAATCCCCGAATCCCAAACCAACGGCGTCATCGACGGATGACCCCAGGCCGGCCACCACGGTGTTCGCCGCCGAGCACGCATTGTGTCGCCGGGACGCGTACGAGGTGTCGAGGACGAGGTCCGGACCCTGGCTCCTGACCCGAACGATGTCGAGCGCACCGTTGCCGCTGAAATCGGTGAGGAGGGTGGCTGTAGTGCCGAACCGTGCGGGCACCTCGACGTCGATGATCCGGTCCGGGGTTCTGAAGCGAGCGGGTGCGGTCACGGGGTCGTAGGGAAGTGGCAGCTCGGTGTATCCGCTGAACGCCGGGCCCTGCCAAGCGAAGTGCATGGTGTCCTTGCTCCCGATCCACAGCCCGCCCCAGCAGAACCCTGCGTCGAGGAACGACTGTCGCCACCAGTCCGGGATGTCGGTGATGAGCTTGTTGTCCGAGCGGTTCGGGTTCTTCGACGCGTTGATGTCGAATGCCGTTCCGTAGGCGTGACGGGAGATCCGGAGGCTCCCTGCGATCGTTCGCGATGCCGTCGAGTACGTGTATTTGGGGTTGATACGGTACGCGAGATCGTTCTCCTGGGCAGCGAGCAAACCCTCGGCGGCCTTCTCAAGCGCAGGCACCACCCAGGGATGCACCGCGACGTTCTCCGTCGATCCCGGTATCTGCCACAGCTCAAGGTTTCGATGGACATCGATCACCGTGCGGCCGAACATCGCAGCGAAATCGCCACGCAGCAGCTCGGAGCGGGACAACCATCCCGAGTATGGGGCGTGTGGCGTCGATACCCGTTGGGCGCCGCAGGACGATGACTCGGTGAAGGCCGGCCATGCCTCACCTTCGCCAGCAATGGCATGGGCAGGTGTGGGTCGCGTGAGAACAACCGTGGCCACGGCGAGCGCCAGCACAACCAGGGTCTTCAGGATTCCGTGCACCCGGTCCACGCTACCGCCGTCTCCATCTTCTGTGTCCACTTGACGTGTATCGGCTAGGTACCGGCTGGGGTGTAGTCATCGATGTCACGCCACAGGTGTGCCGTGGAACGTGCCCAAACCAGGCCGATCACGATCGCGATCGAGCCGAGCACGACGAGCAGCGTGCGGATCGGGATGAACTCGGCGAGGCCGCCCACGACCAACGCCGACACGGCGGATGACAGGGTGAAGAGCCCGAAATCGAGAGCGAAGACGCGGCCACGGACTCCGTCGGAGCTGAGTTCCTGCAGTCCGTAGGTCGAGAACGTGAATTCGGTGCCCCCTCCCATGTGACCGATGGCCACCGCGGTCGTGGCCAACAACAGGGTGGGAGCGAGGCCGACGAGCAGGTAGGACGCGCCCCACATCGACATGGCGTACCCGATGGATCCGAGCGTCCTTTCCATGCTGGATCCGACGAGGCGGAACGCAATGATCGGACCGACGAGATTGCCGATACCCCGAGCTCCGAACAGCAGTCCGGTTCCGGCGTCGCCTGCGTCGAAGAGTGCGAACGAGATGACGGCAAACAACCCGACGGCACCCCCCGATGTCACCGAATGCATCGCCTTGGCGGTCAACAGTGCGCCGATCTGTTTGTTCTCCCGTGCGTATCGTGCCGCGTCCCGCAATGCGGTCGCGAACCCGATTGCCATCCGCTGGGACAGATCCTGGAGCGGTGAACGAATGGTCGAGATGAGGGCGGCAGAGATCACGAACGACGCGGCGTTGATGACGAACGCAGCATCCCGTGAAATGGCGACAGCCACAGCTCCACCCGCGGCGGCTCCGAGTGCTGCCATGGCTCCCCACGCGGAACCCATCATGACGTTGGCGGGACCGAGGTCCTTGCTCGGTACGACATTCGGCAGTGCCGCACCCGATGCCGGGTAGAAGAAAGCCGCACCACCGCCGTCAAGTGCAGCGATGAGGAACGGAAACCAGATTCCGCCGATCGAATCGGTTGCGAGCAGGCTGAGTGCCAGCCCGGCACGAACGATGTCAGTGATCACAAGAACGGTCTTGCGGTTGAACCGATCCGAGGCGAACCCCGTGACCGGTGACAGCAGAAGCGGTGGTATTGCCCGGATAGCGACGAGCGCAGCGGCGGCGAACGGTGAATCTGACGCCTCATACACGAGTCCGACGAGTGGGACGACCAAGAACCAGTCGCCAGCGAACGAAATCAGACGGGCGATGTAGAGGCGCCGGAAGTCCCGATTGTCGGCGATGAGGCGCCAATAGACCTGTGTGCCAGCCATCCGACTGATGCTAGCGACGGTCCGATCTCGAGCCGTCGACCCGATCAGTCAGCGGACGTCAAGCCGGGAGGTCGCTCATGAGGTAGTCGATGACCTGCTTGGCCGAGTACTCCGTTGACCCCGTTGGGGCGAAGCGGGCAACATGGGCGGCGTCGTCACCCGATGTGATGAGGATCCCCTCGAGCTCCCCGGTCGGCGTGACCTGCGGTTGGCCGACGTTGGCCACAAGCGAGTTGCAGAGGCACTTGCGGCCCACCGTCTCCTCGATCGTGCCGCCCTTGGCGAGGTAGTCGTCGATTGGCTCCGATGGGCACCGCCAGCCGATCTTGCCGTTGTCGCGCTCGTAGGCGTGACGCAGGTAGCCCAGGTCGCAGATCCGCTCTCGTCGCTCGTAGACGACAGGGTCCGACAGGGTGTTCTCCAGTTCGACCACTTTGAATGGGAAACCCGTTGGGGAGGCAACGGCATCGGTGTACACCTTGATGTCGCCCCGTCGGGATCCCTCGATGACTGAGTCCTTGATCTCACGGGTGAATCCGGACTCGTTGCAGTATGCGAACGCCGTGCCCACCTGGACACCGGCAGCGCCCGCCGCCAGTGCACTCTTGACCTGATGCGGTTCTGCGTATCCACCAGCGATCCAGAACGGTTTGCCGAGTTCACGAATGGCATCGAGATCCGGTACATCGCGGTCGCCGTAGATCGGTTCGCCGATCTCATTGAACTCACCCCGCTTGCGCGGAGGTGCATTGTGCCCTCCGGCCACCGGCAGTTCAACGACGAACCCATCGACCTCGCCTGACGACTTGGTGGCAAGCATCTTGGCCAGGACGTGCGACGACACGATCGCAAGGAACTTGGGTCGCGGCAGTTTGGCGACGAGGTCCTTGGCGAACTGTGTGGGGGAGAAGCGGACGTACGGATCGCCCTTGTCCGTTGCTCCTTTGACGTCGATCTTCATCTCGACATCGAATCCTTCGGCTAGCTGGTCGAGCAGACCGGGGATGGCCTTGGGGATGCCAGCGCCCATCAACACGTAATCGACACCGGCGAGCATGACCCCGTAGAGCGACGGCAGGGTCGGTACCTGGATCTTCTCGAGGAAATTCACGCCAACGGGGTTCGAATGTCCTTCCTTGGCCAGGTACACCTCGACGAAGTTCGCCGCGACGATGAGCTCGTTGGTGGCGGCCGACGGCTTGTGGCTCACCATGGGTTTCGTGATGAATGGTTCATCGTCGGCCTTGCCGCCGTCCACGAAATACTTGTCGACGATCCGTTTCGCCATCTCGGGGACGGGGAATGCCTCAAGTGCCCGTCTCATGTGACCACCGGGGTCACCCATCTGGAGGCGACGGGCGAGGATGATGTCAAGCGCTGTGCCGGAAATGACCCCGAGCTGGCCGGTACTCGATACCGCGTTCGCAAGTCGCCAGTCCGACACGGCAGCGCCCATGCCTCCCTGGATGATGATCGGCAGCTCGGTTGTCATTCACATCTCAGTCTCGAGGGATGGCGCGCAGACGCGGTCGGCCAGAAGCCTTCACAAGGTTCGACCTCGTGATGGTACGGCACGTTTCGACGTTTCTTGCGATTCAGATTGTGAGAATGTCGGGGTGCGACCTCACTCGGCGGTGCCGACGACCGTCTTGACCGACGACATCCACCGATATTGCTCGGCGTAGTCGATGCCATAGCCCACCACGAAACCGGGCGGGACCTCGATGCCCCAATAGTCGGGTTTGTCCTGCCCTTCGCGAGCGAGAAGAGCGCATGTTGCGATCGATGCAGGCTTTCCGACCTTGATCCGGTCGTGGACAAAGCCAAGGGTCAAGCCGGTGTCGAGGATGTCCTCGACGAGGATCACGTGCCTGTTCTCGACCGAATGCTCGATGTCCTTGGTGATCTCGACTGCACCTGACGACTGCATCGACGCCCCATACGATCGCGCCCGGATGAAATCCACCTGCGATGGAATGCCGGCGGCACGGATGAGGTCCGCCATGAACACGAACGAACCCGTGAGTACGCCGACGAAGAGAGGGTTCCTGTCGGCATAGTCCGTACGGATGGCTTTCCCGACCGATGCCACTGCGGCTGCGACGTCGTCGGCGGTGTAGAGATCGGTGAGTTCCATGTCTCCATGCTATCGGGTGACAGCGGAGCGTGGTGGTTCACAGACTCGCTGCAGTTTGGTAGGATGCCGCCATCGGAAAGGAAGGCGCATGGCATTCGAGCTGATCGAATTCAGGGAGCCGGTTCCCGTGCCTGGAGAACCGTTCCGTGGAACGATTGAAACCCACCTTGGTACGTTCGATTCCGAGGCTGATGCCGTGGCGACCGGCAGACGGGCATGGCAGGCCGGCAGGGCCGAAGGCACCCGGGACGTCATGTGGTGGATCGTCCGTGTCCCCGGGGAAACCCTCGCGAGGTGGATCGCCGATTCGGCGTCCCCGACCGAACAGGTGCTTGACCTCACAACCAACACGCTGGTCGCTCTCAACAAGTAACCGTCCCAGTATGTGCTGCTTGGCTTCTAGGCTCTTGCGCGATGAGCGACACCCACACCGACACCATTGTTGAGATCACCGAAGCTGCGCGCGAGAAGATCCTTGCGTTGCGCGAGGGAGAGGATCTTCCTGATCTGCATCTCGGCCTGCGCATAACCGGCGTCGGCGCCCAGGGATACATCTACGAGACGTCGTTCCTCCGCAAAGAGGATGTGTTGTCGTCCGACATCGTGGAGAACCACGGCGGTCTCGATGTGGCGATCGCCCTCGATTCCGTGGAGAACCTACGCGGCGCCGTTCTTGATCTCTCAGGTGACGGAACCGGACCCGGGTTGGTGATGCGGAACCCGAACGTTCCAACTCCGACGCTTCCCGGTGGCGATCTCGGCGACCTGAAGCTTGAGGGAACCACGGAGGAGAAGATCCGTCAGCTCCTCAGCGAACAGATCAATCCCGCCATCGCAAGCCACGGTGGCGTGGCGAACCTGATCCGCGTCGAGGGCACTGTTGCCCAACTCGAGCTTGGGGGTGGGTGTCAGGGATGTGGACTGGCGGCGGTGACGCTGCGGCAGGGCATCGAACGAGCCATCCTCGATGCCATTCCCGAGATCGACGAGGTCATCGACGTAACCGACCACGCCCTCGGTACGAATCCGTTCTACGCGTAGAAGACATCGGTCGTCGACCGACTAGGAATAGGGTTCGTTCTTGGTCCGCACCGACCGCATCGCAGTCAGCGCGTTCTTGTCACTGGTAGCCCCGATGCGTGGCAGCTTCGCCGAGTGACGGGTGTAGAACGATCCCTGCTCGACCGACGGCGGTTCCGGTTCCGGATCGGGTTCCTTGCTCTTGTGCGGCACGGAGGGGGAGTAGTCCAGCACCACCGAAGCCGCCGGAGGCAGCGGATGCTCGTCACCACTTGCTTCCTGCCGACCGGCCTCGTCGGTGGGTCCGACGGTCGCTGCGATGCCCGGGTCGGGTTCGCCACCGAGTGAATACGGAATCGATGCGGTGGGGGAGGCGATTCTGGCGAGTCGGGCCTCGAGGTTCTTGAGGAGCGCCTGGGTCGATGCCACTTTCGATTCGAGAGCGTCGTGTCGCGCCTGGAGCGAAGCGTTCTGGACCTCGAGATCGGAGCGAGCCGTCTCACGCAGCGCAGCTGCCGACTGCTCCGCTTCGGCGATGATCTGTGCGGCTTGGGCCTCGGCTCCTGCGATGAGTGCAGTCGATGCGTCTAGGGCCTCGGGTGATGGTGTGCCAATGTCCCCGGCATGACGTTCGGCTTCGGCGAGGATTGCCTCGGCCTCGTTCCGAGCGTCGGTGACCATGCGGAACGCTTCGTATCGTGCCTTGGCAAGTATCTGCTTCGACTCGGCCTGAGCCGCCTCGAGCACGTCTTCTGTCTCTGCCCCAGCCGCACTGTCGGCGGTGTCCAGCGACGCCACAGTGAGCTTGATCTGATCGGTGGTCATCAAATCTCCCCTGTGCGGGACGGTTCCCGCTTATGGGTCTATCGGACTATCAGCACGGAAAGTTGAGCGAAATCCCCAACGATTACCGTGAGTTTTCGCGAGGTGTTTATGCCGAATCGGAGATGCCGTTGAGGGCGATCCGGATGTTCTGCAGCTCATCGCGGAACGCCACCCGAGCCGCATGGTCGCCGTTGAGGAGACCTCTGTTGTCAGCGAGCTGGATGCCCGATGCGTACAAGGCCGTCGTGACGGCTTCCCGGCTTCGTATGCGTCCGCGCCGAAACATCTCTTCGCCCATCGCAAGACACTGTCGGGCGAGATCGTCGCTCTCGACGGTGTCGTTGCCCCGGAGGGCGAGCGTCTCGGCGACAACGAGGTACGCCTCCAGGAATGGTCGCAGCACGATCGGGCTTTTTGCCGGGTACATCGCTGCGATGTTGACGATCACGGCGTCTTCGGGATCGAATCCCCCGATGCGATATCGGTTGATCTCCGTGACGATGTCCTCCTCGAACTGTCGTGTCGGAGCGAAGAAGAACTCGAATTTGAGAAGATCGCGCAGCGCAACCGCGCGCTCGACGACCGACGCCTCGTCCATCTCGTCGGATTCGAATCCGAGGGCGAGTGCGATCTCAGCGATTGCCATCGGTATGAAGAAGTGGATGATCGTGTTGCGGTAGTACGCGGCTGCAAGGTGCTGGTCCTGCGAGATCGTGTACACGCGGGTCGTGAGGCCGTCGGTGCGGGTCACGACACCGTTGCCGACGAGCTGTTCGAGTGCGGCGGTCGCCTCCTCGGGTGTGGCCATCGCCAGATTGCCTGCACGGGGGAGGTCGCGTTCGTTGACGAACTCGATGAAGGGGGCGAGGACCTCAATCGTCTCCGCTGGTGTGAATCCGTGTTCGGGTCGGGACAGCAACGCCATCGTCACCAGGCTGATCGGCGTGATGGGTGTCACGTCGTTGATCCTCGTCGAGACGTCGAACGCCACTTTCGGAAGCGCAAGACGACCCTCGTCACCATGGAGATCGAGATCCCTCGCGATGTGCTCTGACAGTTTCAGTGGTTCACCGAATCGCACATAGATGTTGCCGTTGCGACTTCGGAGCCCCGAGATGAACTTGACCGCCCACAGGAAGGATTCCTTCTCCTTCTTCTGACCCCGCTGTTCAGCCGTGTAGGCGGACACATCGGTGATCTGGTCGTAGGCAATGGAGACGGGCACGAGTACGACATCGTTGGTGATCCCGCGTTGGTACGAATCGGCGACGTATGCGAGCAGCCCGAGCCGTGGTTCCCGGAGCTTCCCCGACCGTGAACGGCCACCTTCGACATACCACTCGAGAGCGAACCTTTTCTCGAGGAGGTAGTCGATGTACTGCTTGAGCACGAATTTGTACGGCTCGTTGTCCTTGAACTCGCGGCGGATGAAGAAGATGCCCGCCCGACGCAGCAGCGGTCCGATGAGGAAGAAGTTCATGTTGATGCCGCCGGCCGTGTGGTTCAGCGGGAGCTCGTTCTCATACAGAACATGCTGGAACACCAGATGGTCGAAGTTCGACTTGTGCGATGGCAGGAAGATGAGTGGCGTGTGGTCACCCATGGCGTAGATCTCGCCCAGGTGATCGGGGGAGTAATCGACCTGTTGATGAGCCTGGCGGATCATGGTCGACGTGATGGCGTTGACCACGTCGATGACGTACGGGGAGTGCTGGGCAGCGATCTCCTTGAGATACCGACCCGTGCGCTGACGCATTCGATCCTTCGATCGTTCCTCGGAGCGGGCAAGCCGCTCGATGCCTGCCTGGAAGGGTCGGCTCCAGAACAGGTCCTCGGTGAGGAACTTGGGGACCTTGTATCGCAATCCCCGCAGGGTGCGCTCAGCCTTCTCCAACGCGAGCCACGCCTGGAGTGCCACGAACTCGCCCAACGTTGTCCCGTCTGCCGGTGAGCGGCCGGTGGGTTCTGCCCATCGCTTCTCCAACTCACTCCGCCGTGCGGGTTCACCGAGGACGATCCGTATTCGATCCGGGTAGCGGACCTTGATGAACTGCTGCCACAGGAGGTTCGGATCTCTTGGATCCCCGGGTATGAGGACATCTCGGAGCCTGACCCGTCGGACTCCATCACGCTTCTCGGCGAGCCACACGACGCGCAGAGGCACGCAGAGGGGATCGTCCTGCTCGCGTAGCCGTTCACCGATGGCGAGATCGACGTTGGCAAACCGTCTGTGCCGCCGTGACGCCGGGAGCCGCAGACGCGTGACGGGATCCGCATGCGTTCGCTCGACCGTATCCAGATAGTGAGCGATCGCCTCAGCCTCGAGTTCGCTCGACGCATCGATCAGTGCCACATAGGGACCCGATTCGGTCGGCCAGACCGGGGTCCGGTGCGCCAGATCGGTGAACTCGGTCATACCTCGGGGTCGGTCTCGTCGGCGTCGGGTTTCGGCATCATCTCGGTGACCGCTTCCATGGCCTTGGAGAGCATCGAACTCGCCATCCCTGCGGCACCCGCTGCCATTTCCTGAGCCCGCGACGCGGCCGATCCGCCAGCCGAGGATGCGGTGTTCGACGCCGCGGCGGCAGCCTGCGACAGCGATGATGTCACCTGATTGACGAGCTCCTCGGGAAGGTTCGCCTTGAAGAAGTCGGTGACCATCGTGACGACTTCGAGGACCTTCTCGGCCGATAGGCCGGTCTTGTCCTCGATCTGCTTGATGAGATCGTCCACGGTGCTCCTCTCGTCCGGAGGACCCATCCTACCGATGCGGTTGCGGGGGAGCCCTGGCTATCCCCAGCCGAGTTCGTGGAGTCGATCCTCCTCGAAGCCCAGATGGTGCGCCAGCTCGTGCAGGACCGTCTTGCGTATCTCATCCCTGAGCGCGTCACCATCGAGCCCAAGCGCGATGTGGGCGTTGTAGAAAACGGTGATCTGGTCCGGAGCGACCGCGAAGTAGTCGACGCCGCGCTCGGCGAGTGACACGCCTTCGTAGAGCCCCAGGAGTCCCGTGCCGGTCGGATCCTGCTCGTGGGACGGTGCTCGTTCGACCACGACGATGAGGTTGTCGATCTGCGCCATCACCCACGGAGGCAACGACGCAATCACCCGATCGACTTCGTTTTCGAATGCAGCGATGTCCACGCCGCAAGCCTATCCGTCGGAGGACCATGATTCGATCCGGGGCGCAATACAATGCGAACTCGGCGATCGTCACCGATCACCGAACTCGGGCGATTAGCTCAGCGGTACGAGCGCTGCATTCACACTGCAGAGGTCACTGGTTCGATCCCAGTATCGCCCACCACCCTGATCCACCATGAGAATCACCGATGCG
>CBDUOH010000022.1:0-27072 GCA_965368815.1 uncultured Acidimicrobiia bacterium | reverse complement strand
CGATGACCGGTCGACAGAACCGACTGCCTAGCTGATCGCTGCCGTCTGGTACTGGGGACGTTTCCATTCGTCGGTGTCGAGGATGTGCTTGAGCCGCTGAACGGCCTCGAACACGTCGGCGTGCGAGATGTAGAGCGGAGCGAAGCCGAATCGCATCGCTCCGGGTTTCCGGAAGCCTCCGTGGACTCCCGCCGCCGCCATGGCAGCCATGATTGCCTGACCGTCCTCGGAATACAGCGACACCTGGGATCCCCGGCGGTCCGGATCCCGCGGGGACAACACACCGAGCCCATGCCCGGAGCACTCCTGGTCGACGAGATCGATGAACAACGACGTGAGCGAGACGCTCTTGGAGCGGACGGCTGGCAGGTCGACCTCGGAGTACATGTCCAGACTCGCCTGCATCGCTCGCATCGACAGGATCGGCTGCGTACCAACCATGTACTTGCGGATTCCCTCACGAGGCCGATAGGTCTCCTCCATGGCGAACGGATCGGCGTGTCCCCACCAACCACGCAGCGGACTCTGGGCCGTCTCCAGGTGTTGTGGTGACACATGGATGAAGGCCGGTGCGCCCGGACCGCCGTTCAGAAACTTGTAGGTGCAACCGACGGCAAAATCGACTCCTGCCCCGCGTACGTCAATCGGGAGCACGCCAGCGCTGTGACACAGATCCCACACGGCGATGGCACCCACGGAATGGATCGCTTCGGTCAGCGAGTGCATGTTGCGCAACGTGGCAGTGCGGTAGTCGATCTGGTTCACGAGCACGACCGCGACGGAGTCATCGAGCCGATCCCCGAACGTCTCATGCTCGACGTCGACGAGCTCAAGTGTGACTCCGTCGAGTACTGACGCCACGCCCTCGGCGGCGTAGGAATCGGTGGGGAAACCTGTGCGTTCCGTCAGGATGCGAGTCCGACCGGGCCGGATGGAGAGCGCGGCATGAAGGGCCTTGTAGATGTTCACCGTTGTCGTGTCACATACGACGGTCGTGCCCACATCCGCCCCGATGAGGCCGGCGATCTGATCGCCGAGACGTTCGCCGAGCGTCCACCATCCCGCACCGCTCCAACTCGCAATCAGCTCATCGGCCCATTCGTGACGGGTCGCCCGGTCGACATGTTCGAACGATGCCTTCGGCGCAGCACCAAGGGAGTTGCCATCCAGGTAGACATGCCCCTCGGGAAGATGGAACCGTTCGGCGAACTGCGCCAGCGGGTCGGCGGCGTCGAGGCGCTCGGCATCGGCTCGGGTCAATGTGCTGGGCATCGTCGTCCTTAGGCGGCTTCCGGTCCCGATTCTCGCACCCAGCGGCTGATCGTGCCGATACGGGCGAATCCGCACGACGCGTAGAACGCCGCGGTTCCTGGTGAATCGGTGTCATGGAGCACCGACGCCCTGACCATGCCCTCAGCCAACATCAGGTTCATGCCCGCTGCAAGGACCGCGGATCCGACGCCGCGACGCTGATGATCGGCGTGCGTGCCGACGGGTTCGAAGTACCCGACACTGTTCATCCGATCCAACCACACCACCGCGAACCCGGCCACGGTCCCATCCTCCTCCACCGCGATGACCTCGAACCTCGGCTCGTACGGGGGCGTCGCCATGTACCTGTGGTACGCCTCAGGTGTCCACGAACTCGAGAACGCCGATACGTGTGCCTCACAGATCCGGTCCGAATCGGCAATCGTGGCACTTCGCACCGTGTATCCGGGGAGATCCACAGGTCGGTGTTCATCGACCGGTTGAGAGGTCAACACGAAGGGTTCCCCGATCTTGGTGAACCCGATGGACGACACAAGACCGGCGAGCCGGAGGTCGCCCGAATACACCTCGGTCTCGACGCGACCGTCCCGGGCGGCAGAAGAGGCGAGCTCGTCCACGACGAATTGATAGTCGGCCTCAGGGAGATTCGGGTGCACTCCGAGGTCGAATGCATCCCATTGGGGCCACAGCAGACCGAACGCCACAACAGAGCCGTTGTCGGTCCAGACGTGGACGACATCGTCGGTTGGGAACTCCCGCAACCCGCTACCGATGCGGTGAGCGACATCGCCCGGGTGGAGCCCCGACGCGGGCCCGAACGCTGCGAGATGCGTCGACGCGATGGACATCATCTCGGATAGGTGACTGGCGCGCCGGAAGCGCTCACGTCGCACGAATTCCTCCCACGAAAGACCCGAAGTGGTGCCAACGGTACCGGTGTCGAACTACCTTGGAGACATGTCAGATTCAGATACAAACGATAGGACGCTCGACCAACGCATCTGGGACCTGGTGCAGTCCGTCGTTCCGGCGGGACAGGAAGGCAATCGAGACGAGGATCTCGTGGCCGAGATCGTCGGAACCGCGCTCAAGCTCATCAAGGACAACACGGACCGCGGCGACGTGAAGATGATGAACACAGCGCTCAAGGAACTCCGGTACTCCCATCTCGTGTTCAATCCATATCTCGACTACCGCAAGATCGCCGTGTATGGATCAGCGCGGACCAAACCTGACGACCCGAACTACCTGCTCGCCGAGGAGTTCGGACGGCGTATGGCCGACGAGCTCGGGTGGATGGTGATCACCGGAGCCGGCCCCGGCATCATGGAGGCGGCGAACAAGGGCGCGGGAACGGATGCGAGCTTCGGCGTCAACATCCGTCTCCCGTTCGAGTCCGGCGCCAACCAGTATCTCGCACCGGGTCGAGTCATCAACTTCAAGTATTTCTTCACCAGGAAGGTGCAGTTCGTCAAGGAATCGGACGCTTTTGCGCTGTTCCCCGGTGGCTTCGGAACGATGGACGAGGTGTTCGAGCTCCTGACCCTCGTCCAGACGGGCAAGGCATCGAGCCACCCGATCGTGATGCTGGAAGCTGAAGGAACCGGCTACTGGGACGCGTGGCTGACCCTGTGCGACGCGCTGCTCGACAAGGGCATGATCTCGGATTACGACAGCAACCTCTACAAGGTGACGACGAGCCTCGACGAAGCGATCGCCGAGATCCGTGACTTCTATCGCGTCTACCACTCGCAGCGCTACGTCAACGGTGACCTGGTCATCCGGCTCCAGCGCGACATCTCTGACGATCTCGTCGAGCGCCTTGCTGACGAATTTGCCGACATCATCGAAGGGGGCACGATCACAAAGATCCCAGCCACCGAGTCGGAAGTGGCCACGGATGATGTCGTGGATCTCCCTCGAATCCGCTTCTCGTTCAATCGTCACGGTTTCGGGCGTCTCCGCGCACTGATCGACGAGTTGAATCGATCGGGCCGCTAGCACAAGCGCAATATCTGTTCGAAATCGCCAAGGCCCATCCATACGGTAGAATCTGCCGATGCGCGAGATACTTTCAGATCTGGTAGCCGAGCAGCAGCAACTGGATCAATTCCTCCAAACGTTGCGTACTCGCCAGTGGCCGACGAAGACTCCAGCAGAAGGCTGGGACATCCAGGACACGGTGAGCCATCTCGCGTACACCGAGGCCCTGGCCGCAGAAGTCATCGAACAGGGGCAGGCACGACTCGACGCCGAAAAGATCACGGACATCGACGAATGGACCATGCGCGGTGTCCTCCAAGGGCGCGGACGACGACATCAGGAGATCATCGAATGGTGGCGATTCGGGCGCGCAGATGTCGTGGAGGCTCTCTCCCGCATGCTCGCCACAGACCGGATACCGTGGATCCATGGGGACATGAGCGCCCGCACCTTTGCCACCACGCGTCTCATGGAGACCTGGGCGCACGGACTCGACATCAAGGCGGCAATCCTCGGACGCATCGTTCCCCTCGACGAGCCGCCCGACGAGGATGAGGACGAAGAGCCTGATCCACTCGCTGATACCGCTCGCCTTCGCCACATCGCGTTGCTCGGACAGCGGACGCTGCCGTTTGCATTTGAACAGGCCGGTGAGGAGTTCCCCGAGCAGGGCATCAGGGTCGAGGTCATGGGACCCCTCTATGCCGCATGGCGTTTCGGGCCTGAGGACACCGATCAAGTGATCAAAGGCATGGCCGGCGACTGGTGTCGCGTGGTCGTCAACCGACAGGAGCCAGAGGACACCGGGCTCAAGGCCGTCGGCGAGTATGCGGAGAAGGCTCTCAAGCTCGCGCGGGCGTACTGATGCCGATCCCCTCCCTCATCGGCATGGTGCATCTCGGGCCGCTCCCGGGATCCCCCGGATTCGGAGGCGATTTCGAATCCGTCCTCGCTGACGCCGCTTCCGACGCCGCAACGCTCGCCCAGGCGGGATTCGAAGCCATCATGGTCGAGAACTTCGGTGATGCACCGTTCTACCCCGACGATGTCCCGAAAGTCACAGTCACATCGCTCACGACCGCCGTGAACACCGTGTACCGGGCGAGCCGATTACCTGTTGGCGTCAATGTGTTGCGCAACGACGCCCACGGCGCACTCGCCGTCGCCGCCGCCACAGCAGCTTCGTTCATCCGTGTGAACGTCCTGTCGGGCACCATGTACACCGATCAGGGCCCCATTGTCGGCAAGGCAGCCGAAGTCGCCCGACTCCGCCAACAGATCTGTCCTGATGTCGCGATCATGGCCGACGTGTTCGTGAAGCATGCAACGCCACCTGCCGGTCTCACGCTTGCGGATGCGACACATGACCTGGTCGAACGAGCGGGTGCCGATGTCGTGGTGGTCTCGGGATCAGGGACCGGATCACCGACCGCCGTCGACGACATCAAGGCCGTGTGTGCCGCAAGCACGCTCCCGGTCTTCATCGGATCGGGGGTAACGGTGGAAACCGTTGCCGCGATCCTCGAACTCGCCGATGGGGTCATCGTCGGGACGGATATCAAGCTCGAGGGCGTGAGTACAAATCCTGTCGATCCCGTTCGCGCCGAGGCAGTCGTCGCAGCTGCTCGCGGTTGACGGGTCGATTCGTCGCTTGACGGTCGATGAACTCCCGTGGGCGACCTTTCAGTCACGCAACCGAATCCCCGTCACGCACTCCGATCGTCTTACCCACAGGACCGTAGGTAAGTCGATTTTGTCATTCACCTACCCCTCGACTGTTGGTTGAGCAGTTCGGCTGCAGCCCTTGCCATCACTACCGAAACAGCACCCTCAAGTAGTGGTTGAAGGTTGGGGCATCGGAACGTGTCGCACACCGTGAGTACGCTCGTGTCATGATCGAGCCGCCATTCTCACCGATAACCAACGCTTGGTTCGACGCGGTTTTCGAACAACCGACACCGGCTCAGTCAGATGGTTGGACGGCCATCGCCAGCGGCGCCCACACCCTGATCCACGCACCGACCGGCTCGGGCAAGACACTGGCTGCATTCCTGTGGTCGATCGACCGGCTGTACACCTCCCCCATGCCGGACAACCGAAGACGGTGCAGAGTGCTGTATGTCTCCCCACTCAAGGCGCTCGCCTACGACATCGACCGCAATCTCAGAGCACCTCTCACCGGCATCGCATCGGAAGCCGGACGACGCGGGGAGGAACCGCCGAAGCTCTCGGTGGCGATGCGCACCGGCGACACCCCACAGTCGGAACGCCAGGCGATGCTGCGGAACCCGCCCGACATACTCATCACGACCCCGGAGAGCCTCTTTCTCATGCTCACCTCACGAGCCGCTGAAATGCTCCAATCGGTCGAGACCGTCATCATCGATGAAGTCCATGCGATCGCCGGGACGAAACGGGGCACGCACCTGACGCTCAGTCTCGAGCGACTCGAAGCGATCACCACCAACCCGCCGCAACGCATCGGTCTTTCGGCCACCCAACGCCCACTCGACACGATCGCGGAGTTCCTCGGCGGTGGTGTGCCCTCCGACGACGCATGGCTCCCGCGAACGGTTCGTATCGTCGATGCACCGAACACCAAGGAGCTCGATATCGAGATCGTGGTCCCCGTGACGGACATGACACGACCGGATGCCGATGTCCAACCCATCGGTGACGAGAAGCCGATCCGCTCCATATGGCCGGCCATGTACCCACAGCTCCTCGACCTGGTGAACACGCACCGCTCCACGATCCTGTTCGTCAACTCACGGGGACTGGCCGAGCGGACCGCAGCCGAACTCAATCGACTCGCAGGCGATGAGATCGTCCAGGCCCACCACGGTTCCGTTTCGCGGGAAAAGCGACTCGAGATCGAAGACAGCCTCAAGACGGGAAGACTCAAGGGCGTCGTCGCCACATCGACACTCGAGCTCGGCATCGACATGGCTGCCGTCGATCTCGTCGTACTCGTCGAATCGCCGGGGTCTGTCGCCAGCGGGCTACAGCGGGTCGGGCGTGCCGGCCATCAGGTAGGGGCGCCGTCGGTTGCGCGCGTGTTTCCGAAACACCGAGGCGATCTCCTCGAATCCGCCGTTGTTGTCGAACGCATGTATGCCGGGGACATCGAGCCGACAACGGTCCCCCAGAACCCCCTCGACGTGCTCGCCCAACATCTCGTGTCCATGGCGGCTGTCACCGACTTCGCGGTCGACGCTGCATACGATCTTGTCCGCGGTGCGAGTCCGTATCGGTCCTTGACCCGATCGACGTTCGAAGCGGTGCTCGACATGCTCGCGGGGAGATACCCCTCGGACGATTTCGCTGACCTCAAACCCCGTGTCGTGTGGGACCGCACGTCTGGCACGGTATCGGCACGGTCCAACGCCAAACTGCTCGCGACCATCAATGCCGGAACGATCCCCGATCGCGGGTTGTACACCGTCAATCTCCCCGATGGTGGGCGCGTCGGGGAACTCGACGAGGAGATGGTGTACGAGTCTCGCCCCGGCGACACGTTCGTACTGGGCTCCACGTCATGGCGCATCGACGAGATCACCCACGATCGTGTCGTGGTCAGCCCGGCCCCAGGAGCAGCCGCCGCGTCGATGCCCTTCTGGCACGGCGATGGACCCGGTCGACCTCTCGCACTCGGGAGAGCGGTCGGTGCGTTCACCCGCACGATCGGCGCTCTTGACCCTGCGGACAGGATCACCACACTCAGCGACACGTACCGCCTCGACACGAAGGCGGCGACCAACCTCGCAACCTTCATCGCCGACGAGATCGCCACCACCGGGGCGCTCCCCACGGATCGTTCGATCGTGATCCAACGATTCCGCGACGAGATCGGCGACTGGCGGCTCGTGCTACTGAGTCCGTTCGGCTCGCGTGTGCACGCCCCGTGGGCATTGGCGGCACGATCAAACCTCCGCACCAACACAGGGGCACAGGTCGACGCCATCTGGTCCGACGATGGCATCATGTTCCGATTCCCCGACGTGGACGATCCACCGGACCCATCATCCGTCCTCCTCGATCCCCTGACCATCGAGGCGACACTGTTGAACGAGGTCGCAGACTCTGCGTTGTTCGCCAGTCGGTTCCGCGAGGCCGCCGCCCGGGCACTTCTCCTCCCCCGCCGACGACCCGGTACCCGCACCCCGCTGTGGCTCCAGCGGCGTCGCGCTGCCGACCTCCTCGACGTCACGCGCCGATTCGGAAGCTTCCCGATCGTGCTCGAGACGTATCGCGAGGTCCTGCAGGACCATTTCGACCTTCCTGCGCTCGTCGAGGTACTCACCGACATCGAGCAGCGTCGAACAAGGGTCGTCGAAGCCGATGTGGATGCTCCCTCGCCGTTTGCCACGTCGTTGATGTTCGACTTCGTTGCTTCGTTCATGTACGAATACGACGCACCGATCGCTGAACGAAAAGCTGCTGCTCTCACCCTCGATCGGCAACTTCTCGCAGAGCTCCTCGGTGAGCCGGAGTTCCGCGAACTGCTCGATGCCGACGTCATCACCGCGGTGGAAGCTGAGCTCCAAAGGCTTGCGCCCGATCGGCGCGTTCGATCGCTCGACGGTGTCCACGATCTTCTCCGCACGGTCGGCCCGCTCGATGCCGGCGGAGTGATCGCACGGACATCGGGCGCCGATGGACACGACCCACAGTTCTGGCTCGATGAGCTCGTTGCGACGGGGCGTATCTATCACCTCCGATTCGGCGACACGCGCAAGTACGTCGCCGCCGAGGACCTCGCTCGCCTGCGCGACGCGATCGGTGTCCAACCGCCTCCTGGGGCACCGTCGGCATTCCTCGAACCGGTACCTGACCCGCTGGGCGACATCGTGCACCGGTACGCACGCACCCATGGACCGTTCACCACTCGCGAGGCTGCCGCCGAGCTCGGGCTGCCCGAAGCTCCGGTGCGCGAGATCCTCAAACGGCTCGAGTCCGTCGGGAAACTGCTCGCCGGTGCGTTCCGACCGGGGGGAACCGAACATGAATGGGTCGGCTCGGACGTCCTCAAACGTCTGCGTCGGCGATCACTCGCCGTGCTCAGACATCAGGTCGAGGCCGTCGAGCCGACTGTGTTCGCTGGATTCCTCCCCCATTGGCAGGGCGTGGATGACCGGCGGGGCACCACACTCGACGATGTCGTGATGCAACTTGCCGGTTCAGCGATCCCTGCGAGCACATTCGAGTCCGATGTCCTGGCGTGCCGGATGTTCGACCACGAACGGGCGCTCGATGCGGCGCTTGCCACCGGTGCCATCGTTTGGGTCGGGGTCGAACCACTCGGGACCCGGGACGGCCGTATCGCTGTGTACCCACGCTCGCGGTTCGGGCTGCTTGCACCCGAACCATCCGAGGCAGACCTGCCCGAGACCCATCAGGCGGTGTTGGCATTCCTCGAAACGAGTGGTGCCTCGTTCTTCGAGGACATCTATCGAGCAACCGGTGGGGGCGACATCGAAGCCGCCATCGACATCCTGTGGGACCTCGTGTGGCATGGGCTCGTGACGAACGACTCGTTTGCACCGGTTCGGGCGTACATACAGCGGCGCAGGAAGGTGCCTCGCCGCGGTGTGCTCGGTTCCGCGACGCCGCTCCACGGGACCGGGCGTTGGTACCTCGTGTCGAGCCTGCGTGGCAGCGGTCCCACTGCCGAGGAGCGCGCTGTGGCGATGGCCACCCAGCTCCTTGACCGCTACGGCATCGTTGTGCGCGATGCAGTGCTCTCGGAAGGGGTCGTGGGAGGTTTCACCGGTCTCTACCCGGCGCTGTCATCGCTTGAGGATGTCGGTTCGAGCCGACGCGGATACTTCGTCGAAGGACTCGGAGGTGCCCAGTTCGGTCTCACCGGAGCGATCGACCGGATGCGGAGCAACGAAGAGGGCGGCGTCATCATCCTGAGCGCGACGGATCCAGCCAATGCCTACGGGTCCATCGTTCCCTGGCCGGACGGCCCGGGTCGCCCGACTCGACGGTCCGGTGCACGTGTTGCGTTGATCGACGGTGAACTGATCGCCTGGATGGACCCAGCCGGCAAACGGACACTCCTGTTCACCGACGACGCCGATACGGCCTCGACCGCATTACATGCCCTCGCTGCGCGCCACGGCAAGGCCTCGATCGTGGAAATCGACGGCGAGCCTGCGCACGACCACCGGATCTCGGGCTCGTTGCGAGAGGCCGGTTTCATCCCCGGGTACAAAGGGTTTACTGTCCCCAGAGGACATCGCTCATCAGGATCGGACAATGGCAAACACCATCGACGAACTCCTCGCTGAGATCCGGTCGCTGACGCGTCGGCTCGAAAGCGCCGATCTCACCGCGAAAGAGCGGGATCGGCTGCGCACGGACAAGGCCGAGCTCCAATCCCGCGCCCGTTCGATCTCGGCTTCGGGCCGGCATCCTGATTCCGTCAGACGCCAGATCGAAACACTGCAAGCCCGACGGCGTGCGATCAACGACCTCTTCATCAAGCCCGGCTATGCCGAAAAACGCGGAGGCAAGAACATCCAGGACCCGGCCGCCTACAGCCACACCATCAATGCGACACTCCGAGAGAAATACCAAGTCGAGCTTGACGACATCGACAGGCAACTCGCGGCGTTGCAGTCACAGAACCCCGACACGCCGACGAACAACACGACGGGCCGCTCGGAGCCGGAGTCCCGGTGATCCAGCCGCCCACATGGCGCCGACCCGACGATCCAGCCGACCTCCCGAGCAAGACGCTGTTCGTCAACCTATGCTTTGAGGAATGCATGTTCTTGTGGCCACAGCCGGGGCACTCAATCCGGAGCCCGTTGTCGATTTCGCCCGTCACCTGATCGGCGGAACGGGGTCGGTAACGGTCGCGACCGTTGTCGAGGTCCCCCGGTCGTTTCTCGAGAAGATCAACGAGCCTGAGTGGCATCCTCTTCGGGACTCTTCCACGAACGGATCAGCCGACACGGTCGTTGCCCAGTACCTCGAGGAAAGGGCACATCGCCTGACCGAACCGATCCGATTGGCGCTCGAACAGGCGAAGATCCCCACCACGATTCTTGTGCTCGAAGGAACCGACCCTGCGGAGGCAATCAGTCGAGCCGCATCAGAACTCGACGTCGACGTTGTGTTGCTCGGGGCGACCAAACAGATCTTCGACCGTGATGCATGGGAGAGCGTGTCAAGCCGCGTGATGCTCGAATCCGGCAAGGCTGTCCTCGTGGTTCCCGAGGAGCGGAAAGAAGCCGACGTCACGGAAGACCTTTCGGCCTTCGATCAGATCTCCGAATCGAGCGTCTCGGCGTAGACCGACAACGCTGCTGCCGTCGACGGCACGAACCCGCTCCGATTCCTGTCCAGTTCGTCACGGACCTCTTCGATTCGCCACCATCTCACGTCGGCTGTGATGCCCTCCTCGTGCTCGATGACACCCGAGCCAACAGCCGTGATGACCGTGTGGACAGCGGGGAACCCACCGTCGACGCCCGCAACGACGACCAGTGGCCGGATGACTGCGAGGTGGCGGTGGTCATCGATCTGATCAATGGTGACACCGTCGACGGAGACGAGAGAGAGCCCGGTCTCCTCCCGAACCTCTCGGATGGCGCAGGCAAGGGGTGATTCACCGCTCCGCCACCGGCCGCCCGGGAGTTCGAGCAGACCCCGCACAGACTCCCTAGCCGTATCCCGTCGCTGCAAGATGATGCTGTCGCCCGCCTCGTTCGAAACCACGACCCTCAACACAGGCAGCATGATCGGTTCGTCCCCGCTCAACGGAACGTCGACCTCCACCCATCCACTGCCATCCCACACGGTGCTGGTCCCACTCACGGCGAGCCACCTTCATCGAGGATCACGGCACGCGGTTCACACTTCAGGTCGATCCCCCGACCCTCGTCGCGAACACGCTGTTCGAGTTGTTTGCAGACGGCCACCCATGCCTTCTGACCGTCCGAGAACCCCGATCCAACAAGAGCGGCCTGGATATCGGCGATCGATGCTGCGTTGTCGACCATCTCGCGCATCGGCTGCAAGGACACCTCGACAGACTCGATGATCGCAAGGTACGCATCGTGATCCGCCGTGATGGCTTCGGGAGCACGTAGCGAGCCGAGGTCCTCGACGTACTGGAGCATCGCATCGTCGAGCAAGCCGAGGTACTTGACGGTCTCGGTACGAACCAGGTCGGTGGCGTCCTTGACCGCAGCCTCACCGCCACGTGCTGCAATCGCCGCCACGCCGTCTTCGACGGTACGTTGAAACGAAAACCCGAGAGACTGGGTCTGGTCCACATAGGTGTTCGTCGACGCCGACGCTGCATCGACGTACTCGTCGAGCGTGAGTGTCGATGGAGAGCTGCATGCCGCCGCCAACGAGGCGATCGCGACCACCGTCGCCACCATCGTGCCGGAGAAACCAGCGGTCATTGCGTCGATCCGGCCTGCGCGTCGCGGAACTGTGTGCGGAACAGGTGTGTGTACAGGCCGTCCGCGGCAAGGAGCTCGTCATGTGTGCCCTGTTCGATGATGCGTCCCGCGTCGAGCACGATGATGCGATCCGCCGAAACGACCGTGGACAGCCGGTGGGCGATGACGAGCGAGGTACGTTTCTGCATGACCCCTTCCAGCGCATCCTGAACGAGCGCTTCGGATCTGGCATCCAAGTGCGACGTTGCCTCGTCCAGTATGAGGATCGACGGGTTCTTCAGTATGACGCGGGCGATCGCCACCCTCTGTTTCTCACCGCCCGAGAGGCGGTACCCGCGTTCTCCGACGCGGGTCTGCATGCCATCCTCGAGCGATTCGATGAACGGGAGGATGTTGGCGGCTGCTGCCGCCGACCGCAGTTCGTCGGGGGTCGCGTCCGGTTTGGCGTATCTGAGGTTGGCCTCAAGCGTGTCATGGAACAGATACGTCTCCTGTGTGACGACACCGACCCCGGCGGCGATGGAATCGAACGAGAGCTCCTTCACATCGACGCCGTCGAGCCTCACGACACCCCGCGAGACGTCATAGAGCCGCGGCAACAGGTACGTCAACGTCGTCTTCCCGGCTCCGGAGGGACCGACGAGGGCGACGGTCTCGCCGGGATCGGCACGGAACGAGATGTCCTCGAGCGCCCACCCTGCGGAACCTCGGCGTTGCACTTCGTCGACCTGGCCATCCTCACGCCAGCCGAATCGCTGCACCGATTCGAGACCCGAATCGAGGCTCTCGTCATAGGTGAACCACACACCATCGAACTCGACAGAACCCTTCATGCGTTCGATGACCACCGGCTCGGGTGCCTCGGCGACCTCAACGGGCATGTCGAGCACCTCAAAGACGCGCTCGAAGGACACGAGCGAGGTCGTGAACTCGACACGTGCGTTGGCAAGGGCACTCAAGGGCCCGTACAGCGACCCCAGGTACGCCGAGAGGGCCACGATGGTGCCGATCGTGATGTCGCCGTTGATCACGAGATAGGCACCGAGCCAGAACGTCACAGCCGTCCCGAGTGCAGACACGACACCCAACGCCATGAAGAACCACCGGCCGATGGTTGCCTGGCGGATGCCGAGGTCCCTGACCTCGCCGGCAAACATCGAGAAACGTTCGTCCTCGTGGGTTTCGCGCCCGAAGAGCTTGACCAACAGCGCACCCGAAACCGAGAGCGTTTCCTGCATGACGGAATTCATCGATGCATTCGATTGCATCTGCTCGCGCCGGATGACTCGCAGCCGTCCACCGACTTTACGCGAGGCGAACACGAACAGCGGAACCATCAACAGCGAGAGCACCGTGAGACGCCACTCGAGCTGCACCATGATGATCAGCGTCGCCACGACGGTGAACACGTTCGCCGCCAGACTCACAAAGGTGCTGGTGACGGCCTGTTGGGCCCCCACCACATCGGAGTTGAGGCGCGACATGAGCTCGCCGGTCTTCGTGTTGGTGAAGAACCCGAGCGACATCCCCTGCAGATGGCCGAAGAGCTGACGCCGAAGGTCGAAAATGATGCCTTCCCCCATGGACGCACTCGCCCAACGCTGTGCGACACCCACGACTCCGTTCACGAGAGGGACGGCGACCATGCCCAAGCCGAGCCAGGTGACGAGACCGAGGTTTGCGTCGGGGATCGCGGTGTCGATGAGACCCCGCATCAGCAGCGGAGGAAGGAGGGAAAGGAGGGAGATCACCACGATCGTGATCAGAACGACGATGAGTTCGAACCGATATCCACGGGCGTAGGACAGGACCCTGGCCAGCAGCGCCCTGTCGATCTTGGGGGTCGGTTGTTTCTCGTCGTGTCTGAGGTAGGCACCCCAGTTTCCGTGCATCATCTGGCAACGATAGGGCGCGGCTACGGCGACGGCAGCATCAGCCGAAGAGGCTCGGACGATGAGGCCACTTCAAAACACAGTTCTTCGGAGATCTCAGAGCGACAGAACAGCTCATACCGCATGGTGTCCTCGGTCCACCCCAGGCTGAGCCCATCGGGGACCACAGTCGGAAGGATCTCGCTCCTCACGAGCGGAGTGTCCGTTGCGGCACGTCCCACCCGAAGGACCGCGACGCGGCCCGTGTCGGATTGATACGGATCGGTTGACCACAGCCCGAATGCGGTCGAAGTGTCCGGATCGAGCGTGCCGAGCGCTTCCTTGTACACGAGCTGGCTGGTGACCCATCGCACCTGCTCGGGCACAACGGATGGGAACATCAACTCGGGCAGTGCCGCTGCTATCTCGGCGCGTGAGGACTGGACGAAACGGCTGTTCTCGGTGCGACCGTTCCACACGTCACCGATCACCTGGTCGGGAGTGCCGCTGAACTGAGGGGACTTCTGGTCGTTGAACCACAGCACGTCGACCGCAGAGACGACGGCTTCACCCTCTTGGCCGACAGCTATCGAGGGAATCGGGATCGTGGTCGTGGTTTCGCCTTGCACGAACTCACGCGTGCGATCTCCGACACCGTCCAAGAGCCCTGACTCGCCGCACGACGCGGCGACCAGCGCGACAACAGCAACAGCGACAAGTCTTCTCACGTCGGGAAGGATGGCACGAAACTCGCGATACACACGGCGCGTGCCGCATTGATCGCCGCAACCGGCAAGGCGTCAGTATCGGCGGACGGAGCCGGGATTGCTGAACGGCTCTACCCTTCCGGGATGCACGACGTTGCGATCATCAGGGACCAACTCACGGGCGACGGACCTCTCGATACGGCGACCTCGCGGGCGATCCTGCGCGCTGTGAGCGCCGGCGACATGCCCGAGACGTTCGAGATCGGGTTGTCATCCCGGGTACTCGCATTCGGCAAGCATGACACGTCCTCACCGGGGTTCCGGGCATCGGTCGACATCGCCGCCTCCCGAGGATTCGAACCGACCGTTCGCATCGCAGGCGGCCGTGCCGCAGTGTTCCACGAGGCGACCGTGCGCTTCGGTTGGACACGCATGGTGGACGACCCCGCATCCACGATGCACGACGGTTTCCGCCAACTCTCGACGATCGTGACCGAAACACTCGGAGATTTCGGCATCCACGGGACCATCGGGGAGGTACCCGATGAGTACTGTCCGGGTCAGTACTCGGTTCACATCGCCGGGCGCAAGGTGATGGGGGTGGGACAACGCCTCACGCGCAATGCGGCCCACGTCGGAGGCGTCCTCGTCCTCGACAACAGCCAGGTCATCAACGAGGTGCTGGTCCCGATATACACCGAACTCGGCCTGCCGCTCGACCCATCGGCCACGGGGGCGGTCTCGGATGCGTACCGCGTGGATCCGATCGCGCTCATGGACCGCTTCACGGAGCGCGTGGTGGCAGGTCGCAGGCCCACTCCGACATCCGTGCCCCAAGCGGTGCGTGACGCCGCAATGGAGTTCCGGCCGGACCACGACCCGCGGCATGTCTGAATTGCGTTCCGATGCGAAACCATGAAGACTCGGCGCCCATGAAGCTACTGATCATCAACGGACCGAACCTCAACCTCCTCGGGACACGCGAACCGCACATCTACGGTTCCGAGACCCTCCCGGGACTCGAGCGGATGTGGAAGCGGCGCGGTGAGCGAGTCGGCATCGAGATCGAAACCTTCCAGTCGAACCACGAGGGCGCGATCATCGACGCCATCCACGCCGGTCGCGGATCCGTCGACGGACTCATCATCAACGCAGGGGCGTTCTCACACACGAGCTATGCCATCCACGACGCGATCGTCGGCACAGCGATCCCGACGGTCGAAGTCCACATCTCGAACATCCACGAGCGGGAGAAGTGGCGGCATCACTCGGTCCTGACCGCTGCGTCACAACACGTCATCGTCGGACGCGGCACCGTCGGCTACCTCAATGCGATCGACTACCTCCGCATCCGGCTTGCGTCCCCGGCGGAGCGTCACCGATACGCAGAACATCCCGATGGTTTCTTCGATCTACGCCTGCCCGACGGCGATCCCCCGCATCCCGTTGTGGCGCTTGTCCACGGCGGTTTCTGGCGATCGGTGTGGAGCTTCGACATCATGGATCAGCTGGCAGCCGCGCTCACCGAACGGGGCTTTGCCACGTTCAACCTCGAGTACCGCCGGGGTGACGGCTCGTTCCCCGCCGGCAATCAGGACATCAACGCCGCCATCGACTGGATCCTCGCACATGGAACGGATCTCGGGCTCGATACCGACGACGTGACCCTCGTGGGGCATTCAGCAGGCGGGTACCACGTCCTCCATGGTGCTCATCAGCGCGGTGACGTGTCGGGCGTGGTGGCACTGGGCGCCGTCACTGACCTCCGGGCGATCACGACCAGCCATGGAGACGAGCCAGAGGGAGACCCTGCGACGCGGTTCATCGGAGTGGACCAGGAGACCGACCCGACGGTGTGGGACACGGCCTCGATCACCGGTGTACCGCTGGTTCCGGTCCACCTCGTCCACGGCTCAGAGGACGAGGACGTACCGGTCACCCACGCGCGTGCCTACGTTGCATCCTCGGGCGGGAACCGGAGCCTGACCGAACTCCCCGGCGTCGGCCACATGGAGTTGATCGATCCCGCTGACGATGTTTTCGCATCGCTCGTCGCTGCCATCGACGACGTGCGGGCCACAACGACCTAACGCTCGACGAGGCTCTTGATGCGGGATATCCCCTCGATGAGGTCGTCGTCACTCAGCGCAAAGGACAATCGCGCATAGCCGGGAGCGCCGAACGCTTCGCCGGGGACGATCGCGACCTTTGCTTCCTCAAGGATGAATGCAGCGAGGTCAAGCGTCGAATCCACAACACGACCCCCGATCGGCCGACCGAGCAATCCCTTCAGGTTCGGGAATGCATAGAACGCTCCCTTGGGTTCGGCACAGGTCACGCCGTCGATGGATCGGAGCATCTCAACCATGGTCCGACGCCGACGATCGAACGCCGAGCGCATCTCGGCTACAGCGTCGAGAGGCCCCGTCACAGCCTCAAGTGCCGCAGCCTGGGCAACATTGTTGACATTCGATGACAGATGCGACTGGATCCTGGTGGCACCTTTCGCAACCGTCTCGGGGGCGATGAGCCACCCCACCCGCCAACCAGTCATCGCGTATGTCTTGGCGACCCCGTTGACGACCACACAGCGCGACGCCACCTCGGGTGCGACCACAGGCATGGACGAGAACTCGGCGTCGTCATAGACGAGATGTTCGTAGATCTCGTCCGTCATCACCCAGATGCCGTGCGACGCGGCCCACTCCCCCACAGCCCGCACCTGGTCCGGTGGGTACACGGAACCGGTGGGATTGGAGGGACTGACGAAGATCAACATCTTGGTGCGGTCGGTGATCGCCGCTTCGAGCTGATCGATCGTCACCGCGAAGTCCGTCGATTCATCGGTCGGAATCGGAACCGGCACACCGCCAGCGAGGGAGACGGCCTCGGGGTAGGTGACCCAGAACGGTGCGGGAATCAATACCTCATCGCCGTCGTCGAGCAGCGTCTGGCACGTGAGGTACACCGCCTGCTTGCCGCCGTTCGTGATCACGACCTGGGACGCATCGACGTCGTAGCCCGAATCGCGCAGTGTCTTGTCCGCCACGGCGGACCGCAGCGCGGGGAGACCCGGTGTGGGTGAATACCTGTGCGACTTCGGATCCCTGGCCGCCACGATCGCCGCCTCGACGATTGCCTGCGGCGTCGCAAAGTCGGGTTCACCGGCACCGAACCCGATCACCGGTTCACCCTCGGCCTTGAGTCGGTTGGCTGTGGCGGTGATGGCAAGGGTTGCCGACGGCTCGACGCCAAGCGCCCTGAGTGAGATGGATTCGCGGGTAGTCACAAGGGCTACTCTCCTGCATTCGTCGATATGGTCAGGCTTCCAAAGGCAACGATAGACATGACAGCGCATCCCAGAATCTCGATACCCGCCGAGCTACTCCCCGGCGACGGCCGATTCGGATCCGGACCGAGCAGGATCGACCCCTCCCATGTCGAGGCGCTCGCAGCCACCGGAACGAACCTTCTCGGTACCAGTCACCGACGTCCGAACGTGAAGTCGCTCGTCGCCGGAGCTCGTGAGAAACTCGGCGCCCTCTACGGGCTTCCCGACGGCTACGAGGTCGTCCTCGGCGTCGGCGGAGCAACCGCGTTCTGGGAAGTTGCGACCTTCGGGCTCATCGAGGAGCGGTCGGCGCATTTCGTCTGCGGCGAGTTCTCCCAGAAGTTCGCCACCGTCACCGCGGGCGCTCCGTTCCTTGCAGACCCGATCGTGGTTTCCGCAGAACCCGGTAGTGCACCGACGCCTGAGGCGGTTGCCGGCGTCGACGTCGCAGCCTTCATCCACAACGAAACCAGTACCGGCGTCACGGCGCCATTCGCGCGCTTGACCGATGCACTCGTGCTTGTTGACGCGACGTCGGCGGCAGGTGCGATCCCCTTCGACATCACCGCCTCGGATGCGTACTACTTCTCCCCGCAGAAGGCGCTCGGATCCGAAGGAGGTCTGTGGGTTGCGATCCTGTCCGCACGAGCTGTCGAGCGCGCCGAGTCACTGGCCGACAGCTCTCGCTGGATTCCACCCTTCCTGTCGCTCACCACAGCCATCAGCAACAGCCGGCTCGACCAGACCTACAACACCCCGGCGATCACGACCCTGTTCCTGCTCAACAAGCAACTCGACGCCGTTCTCGACAACGGTGGGCTCGCATGGGCCGCCAGCCGCTCGACGACATCGTCGGCGACGTTGTACCGATGGGCAGAGGACAGCACCTACGCCACGCCGTTCGTCACCGACCGATCGCTGCGGTCATCGACGGTTGTCACGATCGACTTCGATCCGGCCATCAGCGCCGACGAGCTGGCGTCCGCTCTCAGGGACAACGGCATCGTGGACACCGAGTCGTACC
This sequence comes from uncultured Acidimicrobiia bacterium, assembly GCA_965368815.1. Lineage (GTDB taxonomy): Bacteria > Actinomycetota > Acidimicrobiia > Spongiisociales > UBA5794 > UBA5794. The sequence continues at coordinate 8,458 of CBDUOH010000022.1, read as the reverse complement.
GCAAACTCGGCCGGAACCAACTCCGGATCGCCACGTTCCCCACGATCGAACCCGACGACGTCGTCGCCCTCACACGCTGCATCGACTACCTCGTCGAGCAGATCACCGGCTAGCACAACGACAACCGCAGGGCACGTCCAAGGCTCCCGTTCCTCGGTCGGCAGTTGTGTAGCCTGCCCACATGCTGCATTTGATGCTGATGCGCCACGCCAAATCTGATTGGGATGAAGCCGGAACGCGGGATCACGAGCGTCCGCTTGCCAAACGCGGAGTCAAGGCCGCTGAGCGCATGGGCGTGCTCCTGCGCGAACTCGACATCATGCCTGATCTCGTGGTTTCATCGACCGCCGTGCGCGCTCGGTCAACCGCAGAACTCGCTCGTATCAGTGGCGCGTGGAGTGCACGCCTGGTGCTCGATGAAGCCCTCTACGGTGCTGGCGTTGCCGAAACACTGGAGCGTGCTGCGGTCCATGGCGCTGGCCACCACCGCCTGATGCTTGTCGGCCACCAACCGACCTGGTCGATGGCCGTTCAGCGCCTGACAGGCGTCGCCACCGACATGCGGACCGCGACGATCGCCGACATCGCGATGGCAGCCGAAACGTGGGCCGAAGTCCCCTCAAGCACCGGAACGTTGGTTTCCGTGCTCCATCCCAGGGACCACATGGCCGGCGAGTGATCGCCGGCTCGGTCCGCCCGGTGTGACGTACGATCGCTCGTCTGTCACACTCGGTCCTCACGACGGCCCGAGATGACGAGGAACGACATGATTGACCTGCGGTCTGACACGGTCACCCAGCCGACCGACGAGATGCGTTCGGCCATCGCCAACGCGGTCGTGGGTGACGACGTATACCACGACGATCCAACCGTCAACGAACTCGAAGCCACAGTTGCCGACATGCTCGGCAAACAGGACGCGATGTTCGTTCCCACGGGAACGATGAGCAACCAGATCGCCATCCGCGTGCAAACCGATCCCGGCGACTCGGTCATCATCGAGCAAGGTGGCCACGTGGGGACACACGAGCTCGGTGGCCCCGCCATGCATTCCGGCGTCACGCTGCTGAGGATCCCGGGCGAGCACGGAACGTTCACCGCAGATCAACTCCAGGCCCTGATTCCGACGCCACATCCCGCTCTCCCGGCCCATCTCTTCGATCCGGTGACGCTCGTATGCCTTGAGAACACCCACAACACGGCCGGGGGCACGATCTGGCCGATCGACCGACTACAGGCGGTCTCGGCTCGGGCAAAGGACCTCGGCCTCGCGCGCCACCTCGATGGCGCTCGGCTGTGGAATGCCTCGGTGGCAACCGGTGTGCCATTGGACGCATACGCTGCCTGGTTCGAGACGGTCAGCGTGTGCTTCTCGAAGGGCCTCGGTGCTCCGATCGGTTCGGCGCTTGTCGGCGATGCCGAATTGATCAGCAAGGCGAGACGGTTCAAACATCTCTTCGGAGGCGGATTCCGACAGGCCGGCATGTTGGCCGCCGGAGCGCTCTATGGCGTCAGGAACAACATGGAACGGCTGGCGGACGATCACGCCGATGCGAGGCGATTCGCAGAGGGGCTTGCCGACGTCGACGGCGTCGACATCGACCTTGATTCGGTGCAAACGAACATTGTCAACTACAGGGTCGCGAATCCCGAACTGGTGGTGGACATCTGCGCGGACAACGGCGTCGCCACGCTCGTCAACGGGCCTGGCGAGATACGGGCCGTATTCAGCCTCGCTTCGGCTGGCGCGCCGATCGATGAACTCGTCGCCACGGTGGCGGCGGCGGTCCGCACCTCCGTCTCACGATCCGGTGAGCGCGGATAACCTGTACACATCACAACCGGAGATACGCCATGAAGTACGACAAGACCGATCTACGCAACCGTCTCACGCCCAGGCAGTTCGCCGTGACACAGGAAGCGGCCACGGAACCACCCTTCACCGGTGAACTGCTCAACAACAAGGACTCAGGCGTCTACCGCTGCGTGGTGTGCGATGCGGAGTTGTTCCTGTCGGACACCAAGTACGACTCCGGATCGGGATGGCCGAGCTTCACGGCACCGGCACAGGATGAGGCAGTCGGGGCGAACTCGGACAGTTCCCATGGGATGGTTCGGACAGAGTCGGTCTGTTCGGAGTGCGGCGCGCACCTCGGTCATGTGTTCCCTGATGGCCCGGGACCGACCGGGTTGCGGTACTGCATCAACTCGGCAGCATTGCGGTTCGAGCCCTCCGAGGGCTGACACCAACGGGTCGTGCGTGACGCTAGAGCGAGAAGGACAGCACCAGAAGCGATGCCATGAGTCCGGTTGACACCGTGACGATCAGGAAGGTCAACCCTTTTCCGAGCAGTTCCTTCTCAGGCTTGGCGTTGACAGCTGCCTTCTTGGCCTTCTGAACGGCTTCGAGATGCTTGGCCCTGGCCTTCTCTTCCTTCGACGCAACCGAGATCTGCTTCTTCGTCTCCACCGGTTCGGGCTGGAGAGGCACGGCCATGACCTCGGCGAACTGCGCAGGAGAGTCGGGGGTGAAGAGCACCTTCTCGCCTCCCAGCGTGACGCTGAACGCGCCTTTGCCGACGGGGGTCACCTGGCACTCGGACGTGGTCCACGACCCAAGCTCCTCCGATCCCGCCGTCAGCTTCACGTCATCAGGTTCTGCCTGCAGGACGGCCGCAAGGCCATCGCCCTCTTCGCCCGGGAGCAGAAGCATCCCCGCAAATGCGTGTGTCATGTGCAATCTCCAAAAATCGAACGTATGTCCACCACATACTTCGGAATTCGAGGCGGAAACATGAAGCGCTTTTTCGCGCCCCGAGCGTCAGGCACGAACCCGGCAATGTGGGAGCCTAACGAAAATCGCGCGATGGGATTCTTGGTGTCGGCCACGGTTGCAGCTTTCTGGCCACCAGGTTCGTCACCCCGTCGTTGAACTCCAGAGTCCCACGGATGACCACACCGACCGCCTTTCGTGCCACCTCGTAATTCTCCTCCCACACCGCGGGTAGCAGGATCACATTCATGATCCCGGTCTCGTCCTCGAGGTTGAAGAACCGGACCCCGTGGGCCGTCTCGGGTCGTTGCCTGTGGGTGACGATCCCTGCGACCGAGATCAGCGATCGATTGACCCGCAACGACAAGGCTTCCGAGATCGGCAACACATCGTCGGCTGCAAGTTGCTCCCTCAGCAGGGAGACCGGGTGGGTCAAGGAGATCCCCGTTGACCACAGGTCCGCCTCGATGGTTTCGAGGGCGTCCATCTCCGGGAGCTGCGGTACCGGCGCCCCGGTTCCGAGGGCAAGGCGCCCGGGGGCCAGTTCTGCGAGGCCGCCGGCCATCCACATTCCCTCGCGCTTGTCGAGGCCGAGTGTAGCGAACGCCCCTGCGGCGCTCAGGGCCTCATGACTCGACACGGACAAACCGGTCCGTTGGGCGAAGTCCTCCGGGGACAGGAATTCCCCTCCGGCGAATCTCGCCGCCTCGATGCGGGTGATGTCCGTTTCGCCAAGGTCACGCACATACCGCAGCCCGAGCCTGAGCGCCACGGGTGACCGAATCGGATCGTCGACAGCTCCCATGCCCTGGCGCCACGTCCCTCCGAGGTAGTCGATCGTGGTGTCCACATCGACATCCACCGGTTCGATCGTGCAGTCATGGATCGAGATGTTCACATCGGGTGGCAACACGATCACGCCGTGGTGGAGCGCATCTGCAACAAGGGAGTTCGGCGAGTAGAAACCCATCGGCTGGGCGTTGAGCAGACCGGCAAAGAACTCGGCGGGCCAGTGGTACTTGAGCCACGACGCCGCATACACGATGTACGCGAAGGACACGGAATGCGACTCCGGGAACCCGAACGAAGCGAAACCCTGCAGTTTCTCCCACAATTCATCGGCGGGTTGGCCTGTGATGCCCTTCGATGCCATCCCCTCGTACACCTCGTCGCGTAGCTTGGACATTTCCTCGTCTGAACGTTTGTGGGTCATCGCCTGACGGAGTCTGTCGGACTGGCCGGGGCTGAACCCTGCGCAGACCCGTGCCAGCTCCATGAGCTGCTCCTGGAATATCGGGACACCGAGGGTCTTGCCGAGAATGGGCTCAGCGGCAGGGTGCATGTAGCTGACCGGTTCCTCCCCGTTGCGGCGCCGGAGGTATGGGTGGACGGATTGTCCCTGGATCGGACCGGGCCGGATGAGTGCCACCTCCACGGCGAGGTCATAGAAGGTGCGTGGTTTCATCTTGGGAAGCGTCGCCATCTGTGCCCGTGACTCCACCTGGAACACACCGACCGTGTCGGCCCTGGTGAGCATTTCGTACACAACCGGTTCCTGCGGGATGAGCGCGAGATCGATGTCGATGCCGTGTGCATCCCTGATCATGTCAACCGACAGATGGAGCGCGTTGAGGGCGCCGAGGGCGAGAAGGTCGAATTTCACAAGACCCATCGCAGCCGTGTCGTTCTTGTCCCATTGGAGCACGGAACGGTCAGCCATCCTCCCCCACTCGAGTGGTGTCGTTTCCCACAGCGGTCGACGGGCGATGACGATGCCACCCGAATGGATGCCGAGGTGTCGCGGAAACCCGTCGAGCCGGTGGCAGACGTCGTAGATGTGCTCACTGGTGAGCCCGGCAGGGAGGTCGACCGCTTCCCTGAGACCCTTCGGACTCCTGGTGTCGAGATACTTCGTCAGGGCGTTCACCTGGGCCTGTGTCAACCCGAACGACTTACCGACATCCTGGAGCACCGACTTGGCACGGTAAGTGATCACGTTGGCGACCATCGCAGCGCGTTCCCTGCCGTACCGCCGGTAGCAGTACTGGATCACCTCTTCGCGTCGTTCGGCTTCGAAGTCGATGTCGATGTCGGGTGGTCGTCCACGCTCATGCGAGAGGAAGCGCTCGAACGGGAGCCCGAGCCGGATGGGGTCGACACGAGTCACCTTGAGGCAACGGCATACCGCAGAGTCGGCACCGGAGCCACGGATCTGGCAGTAGATGTCTCGCGACCGCGCAAACTGGACGATGTCCCACGCCACGAGGAAATACCCGGCGAAACCGAGATCCCTGATGACACCCAGCTCGTGTTCGAGGCGACGGCGTGCCCGTGGGTCTATTCCGTCCTCGGCACCTGGATAGACCTCACGGGCACCGTCGTAGACCAGCGACGCAAGGTATTCGTCCTCGGTGGTGAACGATCCGGGCATCGAGAAATCGGGCAGTTCGGGTGAGAGCAGATCGAGGTCGAATGCCAGTGCCTCACCGAGGTCGGCTGCGCGTGCCACCGCACCCGGGTAGCGGGCAAAACGTGCCTCCATCTCGTCAGGTGTCCTGAGGTGCCTGAGATCAGTGGCTGGTCGAAACCCGTCTGCGATCTCGAGGGACCTTCGTCCGCCGATGGCTGCGAGCACCTCGGCGAGATCTGCATCGTGGCGGTATGCATAGTGGACGTTGTTGGTCGCAACGGTGGGAAGGTTCAGCCGCATCGCCACGTCGGCGAGAAGGTCGTTGCGCTGATCGTCCGTGGGAAGACCGTGATGGGTCAGCTCGATGTAGAACCGACCGGGGAAGAGCTCCTTGAGCGTGCGAGCCGCAACCAGTGCACCGTGGAGATCACCCCGTGCCGCAGCCCTCGGGACCGCTCCTTGCCAGCAACCCGAAAGGGCCACAAGCGACCCTGTACGCGCCGCCTCCGCCAGATCGCCATAGGCGTAGATGGGTGCGTCCTTCTTGCCGCGGAACTGCCCTCTGGTCACGAATTTGCTGATGGCGGCGTACCCGGTCGGGTCAGGAGCGAGCAGTACGACGTGATCCGTGTCAGGCGCGCTGGTCGGCTTGGTTCCGTGCATGCGACGAATCCGACCCCGACGGGTGAGGTCGCCCTCACCGGTTCGTGGCACCTCGACCGACGATGGTGCGACGATGTCGGCGATGTCCTCCTCCGTTCGGTCCGTCTGCTCCATCGGCATGCCGACTTCCGTCCCGTACACAACAGGAAGCCCGATCGCCGAAGCGTGGGCGTGCACCTGGACCACGCCACGGAACCCATCGTGATCGGTGATGCCGAGTGCCGAGTATCCGAGTTCTGCTGCCCGTTCGACGAGTTCTCCCGCCCATGATGCGCCATCGAGGAACGAATAATTCGTGTGGCAGTGCAGTTCGGCGTAGCGACCCATACCCGCCATCGTAGTCGAACATATGTTCGATTGGGCAGCGAATATACTGACAAAACACCAATATTTGAGGGGTCCCGTGTACCGTCCCGCATCGGAGGGCACGTGACGACGATTCATGCGATACACCCAATCGTGACACCCGATACCTACGAGATCTACATCGACCTGCGTCCGGCGAACGTGCCCACGGAGCAACCGGTTCCCCGGGATCCGGGCTTGTGGACCCTGTCGGACGCGTTGGTTTCCCGCGGGGCACGATCGGTGGGATCGACGGTGCCGCTCCCTACACACGGCCGTCAACCCAACCGCCTCAGGCGGAAGCGATCGTTGCTCGACAGGCTCCTTCGCAGACACCCCTGACCGCTCCGATTTCTTTCTGCCCAGGTGCGGGCACCGGCGCGTAGGCTTGTCACATGACCGAATTCTCTGTTCGCCTCGCCAACCGACCCGGGCAACTTGCAACGCTTGCTCGTCGCCTGGCGGACGCAGAAGTCGGCATCGAGGCCTTCGCCACGATCGCAGCCATGGGTGAATCCCATGTGCGATTCATCGCAGACAACGACGCTCGCGCCCGCCGGGTCCTCAAGACCGCGGGCTTGGAATTCGAAGAGACCGACGTCCTCGATACGTTCGTCCCTCGGGGTACGTCAGGGTTGGCTGCGATGGCGGAGGGCCTCGCATCGGCGGGCGTGAACATCGAATCGATGTATCTCCTCCACACCAACGCCGAGGGCTACCACCTCGCCGTCACCGTCAGCGACACCGATCTCGGACACGAAGCGTTGAGCGTCCAGCGGCAAGCGTGGAGCGTCTAACCGACAACCTCCAACCCTCAACCCCCCAACCCTGCACGCTCAACCCTCAACCCTCAACGCTCAACGCTCAACGCTCAACCCTGCACGCTCAACCCTCAACCCTCAACCCTCAACCCTCAACCCTGCACGCTCAACGCTCAACGCTCAACGCTCATGTACGCTCTGCCCATGCTCGGATTCGGATTGCTTTCAGGGCAGCGGGCACCGGACGACTCCCGGACATGGGAGGACGTGTACCGCGAGCTCATCGAACTGACGGTGCACCTCGAACGGCGCGGCTATTCGTCGGCCTGGACGACGGAGCACCACTTCGTCGACGACGGATACATGCCGTCACTCCTCGTCACATCGGCAGCGATGGCAGCAGCGACGACAACGATCAACATCGGAACGGGCGTCGTCCTCGCGCCCTTGCATCATCCGCTGCGCCTCGCTGAGGACGCAGCCACCGTACAGGCGATCTCCAATGGCCGGCTGCTGCTCGGCCTCGGCCTCGGATGGTCCACGGTCGAGTATCAGGCCCTTGGCGCCGACATGACAGTGCGTGGCAAGGCGATGACCGAGATCCTCCAGATCCTTCCGCAGGCATGGACGGGCGAACCATTCACCTGGGAAGGGGACGTGTATTCCTATCCCCCACTTGCTGTCCGCCCCGCACCCTCAACACGCATACCGGTCCTGGTCGGCGGTTCGGTCGATGCGGCGGTGCGCAGAGCCGCGCGCCACGCCGACGGGTTCTTCTCGAACGCATCGCCGACCCGATTCAAGGAGCAGGTCGCCATCGCCAACGAGGAGATGGAGCGCATCGGGCGTGACCCGGCAACGTTCAGATGGATCTATTACGCCGTCATGTATCCCGGCCCACGCGATGAGATCCTGGAATCGGTGTGGCACCAGATCTGGAAGTACTCCGACATGGAGGATTCGGCCGCACGATCGGGCCCCATCGCACGGACCGCTCCGCTCACCGACGACATGGTCGGGAAGCTTCGGAATCGCATCGTTGGTGGTTCCGCCGACGAGATCGTCCATACGCTCAATTCGCTGCGTGACGATGTCGGCGTGCCCGTCGAGTGGGTTGCCAGAAGCCACTTCGCAGACCTTCACTACGGACCCCAGCTCGCCATCGTCGACGAGCTCGCCGATTCAGTGATGCCATACATACCGAGCAGCTGACCAGAAGGACCGATGACGCACGTCGGCCATCAGCCGCGTAGACTCATCGCATGCGATGGTGGCAGCGGAGCAACCGTGGCGCGGGTTGGTGGTTCGTCTGTGCAGGCGGACTCGCCGTTGTGCGCGCACTCATGGACCTGGCGGATCCGACATACTGGAATCCGTCGAGCGTATTCGACTATGCGGCGGCCGTTCTGACGACAGTCGTGTGGGTCGCGACCGGCATAGCTCTTTTTCTGTGGGCGACCTCGAGCAGCGTTCGACGCATCAAGGTGCCACTGGTCATCGCCGGCG
>CBDUOH010000021.1:0-27076 GCA_965368815.1 uncultured Acidimicrobiia bacterium | reverse complement strand
ACGCTCAACGCTACTTCTGCTTCGCTCGCTTGCGTTCGGCCTCGGTGAGCAGCTTCTTGCGGATGCGGATGGACTTCGGCGTCACCTCGACGAGCTCGTCCGCAGCAATCCATTCGATGGCCGGTTCGAGGCTCATGTCGCGAGGCGGCTTCAGCTTGATTGCCTCATCGGTCGAATGTGTGCGGATGTTCGTGAGTTGCTTGCCCTTGGTGGGGTTGACGACCATGTTCTCCGGGCGTGACGCTTCGCCGACGATCATCCCCTCATAGACCTCGACGACCGGCCCGATGAACAGCTCGCCGCGTTTCTGGAGATTGTCCAGCGCAAACCCCGATGAGGTTCCCCTTCGGTCAGCGACCATCGCACCACCGTGCCGGTGTGGGAGTTCCCCGACCCATGGGATCCACCCCTCGTGACGCATGTTGACCAGCGCGGTTCCCCGCGTGATGGTCAACAGGTGGGTGCGGAGTCCGAGAAGACCGCGCGAGGGTGCATTGAAGGTGAGGATTGTGCGTCCGTTCTCGCCCGGGAGGAGCTGTTCGATCCGCCCCTTCCGAGGGGCAACAGCCTGGGTGACGGCACCGACGTACTCATCGGGCACATCGACGGTGACGGTTTCGACGGGTTCATGCTCGACGCCGTCAATGATCTTGACGATGACCTCGGGTCGCGACACCTGAAGCTCGAAACCCTCCCGCCGCATCGATTCGATCAGAACCGCCAACTGGAGCTCGCCGCGTCCGGCGACCTCGATGACCTCGGGTGATGCGGTGTCACCGATCTGGATCGATACGTTGCCGAGTACCTCGCGGTCGAGACGCTCACGAATCTGGCGTGACGTGACGAACGTGCCCTCGGTACCTGCGAGTGGCGATGTGTTGACGCCGAACGTCATGCGAAGCACAGGCTCGTCGACCGTGAGGCGGGGCAGCGCAACCGGGTCGTTGGCGTCGGCGAACGTGTCCCCGATCTGGACCTCGGGGAACCCGGCGACCACGAACAGGTCGCCCGCTGCCCGGTCGGGAACATCGGTGCGCCCGAGATCAGCGAATCCCATGAGCTGGCCGAGCTTGCGTGAGATCGGCTCAGACCCCTCGGCCTGGAGGAGCGTCACCTGTTCGCCAGCCTTCATGGTGCCGCGTATGACGCGACCGATCGCGAGTCGCCCGAGGTAGTCGCTGGCGTCGAGACTGGTGACGAGGGCCTGTAGCGGGGCAGCGGGGTCTCCGGTCGGCGCGGGGATGGTATCGACGATTGCCTCGAGAATCGGGGCGAGTGAATCCGATGATGTCGGAATCCCGATCCCGCTGACGGCGATCCCTTCGCGGGCGATTGCCGACACGATCGGGAACTCGATCTGATCCTCACCCGCGTCGAGATCAAAGAACAATTCGTAGATCTCATCGACGACCTCTGACGCTCTGGCATCGGACCGATCGACTTTGTTCACGACCACGACGACGGGAAGAGACTTGGCGAGCGCCTTGGAGAGGACGTACCGGGTCTGGGGCATCGGACCCTCGGCCGCATCCACCAGAAGCAGCACTCCGTCGACGAGTGCGAGGGCGCGCTCGACCTCGCCACCGAAATCGGCGTGTCCGGGGGTGTCTACGAGGTTGATCTTCGTGTCCCGCCATATGATCGAGGCAGCCTTCGCGAGGATCGTGATGCCTCGTTCGCGTTCCTGATCGTTGGAGTCCATGACCCGGTCGACGGGGGTTTCGTGGTCGGCAAAGACGCCAGCCGCATGGAGGAGTCCGTCGACCAATGTGGTCTTGCCATGGTCGACGTGCGCGATGAGCGCGACATTACGGATGGGTTGAGAGGGCATCGCGTGAGGGTAACGACCGGGGGACTGTGCGATGCCATCAATTTGCGCGTGGTTCCGGGCTCGTCCCACAATTCGGATCGGTGCGTAGGCTCATGCGTGCAGTCGTGTCGATTCGTGAGGCAGCCGTGCGCAAGAACGGATTGGTTGCAGCCCTCTTGTCCGCCGTCATCCCTGGTCTTGGCCAGGGGTACCTCGGCAGGTGGAAACGCGCCGTCGCCTTTGTCGCGCCGGCTGTCATCCTGGTGGCTGTCGGGTTGCTCGCGATCGACATGCGGACGATCGACGTCCTCGGATACGCAGTGCGACCCACCGTGTTGAAGACGATCCTCTTCGTGAACCTCCTCGTCGTGATCTGGCGTGTTGTGGCCATCACCGACGCGTTTGCGCTTTCGCAGCCGACGCGGACGTGGTGGCGGCTGTCGGTCATCGTCGTCCTGAGCGCTGCGGTGGCGGCGCCCCATGTCATCGTCACGCAGTACACGCTGGACGCGGCCCATGCCCTCGATGAGATCTTCGTGTCGCCCGACGATGCCGTCACACCGAATGATCCAGGGGAGACGATCGAACCTGATGACCCTCTGGCCGACGACGAGGTGTTGCCCGAAGCACCCGATCCGAAGCTCGTGATCTCACGGTATGACAATCGACCGGACCTACCACGCGTGTTCCAATCGGGCTTGGGGGATCCTGATGCCGTTGCCGTCGCACGACGCTACGTGGCTTCCCGGGATCGATCCGTGACCGACCGCCTCGGGAGTGACGCCGATGGTGTCGAACGCATCACCATCCTCCTGGTCGGCGGTGACGGTGGTCCGGGGAGGTCCGGCTCTCGGGCAGACTCGATCAATGTGGTGACCATGAACGAGGACACGGGCAAGGCGGCAGTTTTCGGCATTCCGCGCAACATGACACACGTGCCGCTCCCGGACGAGTGGTCCACTGCGTTCGTCGAGCTTGAGCAGCAGCTCACGCCCTGGGAGGAACGACGGGCATGGACCGATGTCGACGGCGACGGTCAGCCGGACCAGTTCGTCCCATGTCATTGTTTCCCTGATCAGATCAACGCGATCTACCCGTTCACTCGCAGCTGGACGGAAACCTATCCCGATGACCGGGACCCCGGATTGGCCGCACTGCGAGATGTGCTTGAGATCGTGCTCGACCTTGAGATCGACTATTACGCGTTCGTCGACATGAACGGGTTCGTCAACGTCGTCAACGCCCTCGGGGGCGTCAATGTCTATGTCACGCGTCCGGTGACGATCGAGATGTCGCCAGCCAAGGAGGGTGACGATTGGCATGAAGTGTCCATCGAGCCCGGGTGGCGCCTACTCGATGGTCTTGACGCCCTCGGCTATGTCCGTGAGCGTCATTCGAGCAGCGACTACTCGCGCATGGAGCGACAGCGTTGCCTGCTCAAGGCCGTTGCAGCGAAGGCCACCCCGGCGACGATCCTCACGCGGTTCTCCGGCCTTGCCAATGCCATGGCGCACAGCGTCAAGACCGACATCGACATCAGCTATCTCCCGAGGCTGCTTGAGCTCACGGCCAGTCTCGATTTCGATGACATTGCCACGGTTGGCTTCGTCCCGCCGTTCTACACCCCGACGCTCGACCACCGAGGAAAGCCGACGCCTGATCTCAACCGTATCCAGGCGATGGTGCGATGGGCGCTGAGCGCAGATTCCGAGACGACGTTCGATTCGGGTGCAGAATCGGAGTGCCGGGTCTGAATCCGACGCTACGCAGCGCCAGCGCTACCGTTCTCAGCGAGGCACTGGGGTGAATCATGGCGACGGCCACTGAGCGAGATATCCAAGTCATCCCACGGTCGCGGAGTCCGTGGGTCGCTGCAGTGCTGTCCGCGTTCGTCCCCGGGCTCGGTCAGCTCTGGTGTCGGCGCACGTGGCTCGCGCTCGTGTGGTTCACCCCGATTGCCGTGGCGACGATGGCTGTACTCATCACGACGCCGAACATCCGGGACATCGCCGAGGCGGCACTGTCGCCGACGGTCCTGTGGTCGTTGTTCATCCTCAATGTCGTTGCAGCGGTCTGGAGACTCGGTGCGGCCGTCGACGCATTTCGGGTAGCGGGAGGATTCATTGGCCAGTGGGCCAGTGCGTATGCCCTCGTCGGGTTCATCGCGCTTGGGATCGTCGTGATGGTGCCGCACGTCGCAGTTGGTCAGTTGACGTACGACGCGACACGCCTCCTCGACATCGCGTTCGACGACGGCAGCGGTCGCCCTGCAACGCCGGTCATCCCGATAGGCACCGATGCCGACATCGTCCCTGATCCGGTGGTGAACACCTACGACGTTCCGACGGTGATCGAGCGTCGGCTGAGAAACCGGATCTATGAGGACGGATTCGGCGACCCGCAAGCGGTCGAGGCATGGGACGAGGCGCACACGTACCAGGATCGAGGGCCATCCCCGTTCCTGCCGTTCACCGAGCGGGTCGGCACCGATCGCATCACCATTCTCCTTGCCGGCGGCGATGGAGGGCCCGGTCGCGGCGGGCTTCGTACCGATACGATGATGGTGGCGACGCTGAATCCGGAAACGGGCAAGGCTGCCATCTTCGGCTTTCCGCGCAATCTCGCCCAGATGTCGGCACCACCGCAGTGGTCCGACGCGTTCGTTGATCTGGAACTCAAGATGGCCGCGAGCATTCCGACCACTACGACCTCCCTGGCCCCGGGCGAGGTACCGACCACGACCACGACGATTCCATTCGAGCCGTGTGAATGCTTCCCCGAGCAGCTGAACGCCTTGTACCCGTACACACGCAAGTGGACCGGCACATATCCCGACGAAGTGGATCCCGGAATGGCGGCACTGCGAGACGTTCTTGAAACGACCACCGGACTCCGGATCGACTACTACGTACTCGTGGACATGGCTGCGTTCGTGGACCTGGTCGAAGCAATAGGTGGGGTTGATGTCTATGTGCAGGAACCGCTGCAATCAGAGGTCTCCCCGCCCCGTGAGGGGGACCCGTGGGCAAAGGTGGACGTCGGGGTCGGGTGGAATCATCTCGATGGCCCAGAGGCATTGGCGTACGTCCGGGCCAGGAAAGGGTCGACGGACTACGTCCGCATGCAGAGACAGCGCTGCATGCTTCGCGCCGTGGCTGCGAAGTCGACGCCGTACACCCTCCTGAGGAACTTCGGTGGCATCGTGGACGCACTCGAAGGGTCGGTGGTGACGGATATCCCGATCTCATTCGCGCCGGACCTCCTTGAACTCGCAGCGCGCCTTGACTTCGACGATGTTGCGACCTTCGGCTTCCAACCCGGCTACTACGTACCCGGGTGGGACAACTTCAATCACCCGACTCCCGACGTCGACCGGATCCAGGCGAAGGTCGCGTCGGTCATCCGGGACCAGGAATCGGGAACCGTGCAACCGGGGGATGCCACCGGCCTCGAGTGCGACGGTGAACGTTGACCCCGCAATCGGTCTAGCTTCGGTCCGATGTCGATCACGTCCCGCAATCTGCTGCTCGTCTTCGTCGGCGGTGCTACCGGAACGGCGCTGCGATGGGTTGTCGGATTGGGTACCGATTCGGTCGGTATCAGTCCACTCGTCGGTCTGTTGGTGGTCAATGCGGCCGGCGCGTTCGTGTTGGGATGGTTCGTCGCCACGAACCGGTGGATGGCCAATGACATCAACGCACTGTTCGCCGTGGGTGTCCTCGGCTCGTTCACAACGTTCTCGGCATATTCGATGGCCGTGGTGGAACTGGTCAACGACAACGCCGAGTTCGGGGCGATACTTCTCGGACTTGGATCAGTGGTCGTCGGGCTCGCATGCGCAGTTGCCGGTCGGCTGGTCGGTGGGCGAGCATGATCGGATTCCTTGTGATCGTCGGTGGCGGGCTCGGGGCAATGGGCCGCCTGCTGCTGACCGTGTGGTTCGGTTCGACAGGCAAAGGGTTTCCGCTCGGCACGACGGTGGTCAACGTCGCTGGATCCTTGGCTCTCGGACTCATCGTGGGCGCCGATGTCGGCGTTCCGTTGGTCGGATCCGAGCCGGTGGCGATCGGGGTTCTCGGCGGTTTCACCACGTTCTCCACGTGGATGCACGACATCGATCGGACCGAAGGCCCACGCCGGACAACCGCGGTCATCGCAGTCCCGATGGTGCTTGGATTCGCGGCAGCGGCCATCGGACTTGTGATCGGATCGACCCTGACGCGATAGTCGAGTCACGGGTTCGTCAAGGGAACACCGATTCCTGCCGATGAGTCAGCATGATTGCGTCCTCAGCCACGCATACGCAGCGTGCATCCATGATTGCGCTGTTGCTGCGCGTCCGAACGATCGTGTACGTGGCTGTCAGCATCCCGGTCGTGATCTCACCATACGGGACGCCGGCGGCTCGGGCCTTCACGTTCAGCGCGGTGATACTTGCCGGAGTAGGACCTCTTCTTGCCCGGCGTCTGATGGGATGGTCCGCGGTCCGTACAGCGGCGACGTGTGACCTCGTCGTCTCCTTCGGCATCTGGCTCTTCATCCCTGCGGCAAACGGCATCGCTCTGATGCTCACCATGTGGGCTATTGCCCTCGCCGTGTTGCTCGACACGAAGAACACGGGGATCGCCGTGGCTGTCGGTGCAACCGCGATCCAGATCCTCAAGCTCGTGTTCCTCCTCGACCCGATGGGGGTCGAGCGATGGTTCCCGACGTTGGGAGTGGCCGCGTCCGCATACATCATCGTCGGCAGCACCGCTGGGCTCTGGGGTGCGTATACGGCATTCGTCATCATCGGGAGATACATCGGCAGGCTCCAATTCGCCCCCGAGACGAGTGAGCAGAGATATCGCAGTCTCATGGATACGGCACCGCTTGCGTTCCTGGTGGTGCTCAACGACACGGTGGTGTATGCCAACGCCGCGGCGGCGAGACTCTTCGGTGGGCAGTCGACCGACATGTTCGGGTTGACGATCACCAACCACGTGAGTGACGATTACCGCAAGACCTTCAAGCGTGTCATCAACGGGGTACTGAAGCGGTTCGAACCCGTCGACCGAGAAACGGTGCACATGACTGCGCTTGACGGCACCGAATTGGTGGTAGAGATCTCCGCGAATCCGGTCGACCACGGCAATCGGTTGGCCGTGCAGCTGATCCTGCTGGACAAGACCGCGCAGTATCACGCAGAGGAACAGCTCCGGAAGACCAGGATCGACTACCAGAAGTTCTTCGAACGCATCCCGGTGGCTCTGTATCGAACCCAGCCGGATGGGCGGATCGTGAATGTCAACCAGGCGGCCGTCGAGCTGCTCGGGGCCGACAGCCGAGAATCGATCATCGGTACCAACGCCTCTGACTACTACGTCGATCGATCCAATCGCGATCAACTGTCGACCCTGCTCGACAACGAGGGTGTCGTTGCGGGTTACGAGTGGCAGATGCGTCGCCACGACGGGACCTATCGGTGGGTCCGCGACACCTCGCGACTCCTTGAGACGCCCGCCGGTCGGTTCTTTGAAGGAGCCATGGTTGATGTCACGACTCGCCGGGATGTCGAAGATGAACTGTGGGCGCGGGCGATCCAGCAGGAAGCGGCTGCATCCGTCGGTCAACTCGCCCTCGAGACCGAGGATGTCGACGCCGTGTGCGAGACGCTCTCGGACATCGTCTGTGAGGTCCTGGGTGCATCAACGGTTGCCGTGGTACGCCGCGACGAGCATGCGCATTTCGTCGTGGTCGGCTCGACAGGTGGTGTGTCTCCCGATGCTTCGTTGCTCTCGTCTGTGGCTGACCGTGCACACATGTCAGCTGCTCCGGTTGTGCTGCGGTCCGAGGCAGAGATGCGGTTCGTAGCGCCTCAGCTCTCGGAGCGCGGCTACTCGTCGTGTGTCGCTCTGATGATCCCTGGCAAGGAGATCGATTTCGGAACCTTGGTTGTCCTCTCCCGATCCGAGCGGGTGTTCTCAACGGACGACCTCAACTTCCTGTATTCGATCGCGAACGTC
Source organism: uncultured Acidimicrobiia bacterium (assembly GCA_965368815.1). GTDB lineage: Bacteria > Actinomycetota > Acidimicrobiia > Spongiisociales > UBA5794 > UBA5794. The sequence continues at coordinate 19,261 of CBDUOH010000021.1, read as the reverse complement.
CTGGCTGCAGCGTTCGACAGGGCGAGCGCCTACGAACGGCTCGAAGCTCTCGTGAAGTCCAAGGATGCCTTCGTGGCGAGCGTCTCCCATGAACTCAGGACTCCTCTGACGGTGGTGAGCGGTCTTGCCCACGAGCTCGCGCAGTGTTGGCAGACCCTGTCTGACGCCGAGATGGAGGAATTCATGGGCATGCTGGTCGGGCAGAGTCTCGACATGGCGGACCTCATCGAGGACCTCCTCGTTGCGGCCCGAGCCAACATCGGGAACGTGTCGGTACAGATCGTCCCGGTCGACATCGCCCGAGAGGTCGACAACGTGATGCTCGGGGTCGCACGCCAGACGGACAAATCGATTTCCGTCAAGGTCGAGCCCGCGTCGATCGAAGCAGACCCGACGAGGTTCAGGCAGATTCTCAGGAACCTGCTGTCGAACGCACTCCGCTACGGCGGCGACACCATAGAACTGGTCGGCTCGTCCCGTAGCGGGGTCTATGCAATCGAAGTGAGGGACAGTGGGGAACCCATCTCGATGCGTGACCGTGAACGGATATTCGAACCGTACGAAAGGGCCCACAACACGGCCGGTCGTCCGGGTTCGGTCGGCCTCGGTCTTTCGGTCTCAAGAACCTTGGCGGAACTCATGCAGGGATCGCTGACCTACCACCACGACGGCCAATCGGTATTCCGGTTGGAGCTCCCGGGTGAGGACGACCTAGAGGCGGCTCCACCGTCTGGGGTGCGTCGTGATCAGACGCTCCGCTCGGTCGGGGCCGTCGGTGCCGGCCGCGTAGGGGTGGACGTCGGTTCTGTCCAGTAGCGGTTCGTACAGGGCCCAGGCTGCCTCGACCTCATCGGCGCGGACGAACAGCGTCTGGTCTCCTTCGATGATGTCGGCGAGCAGCGTCTCGTACGCATCGGGTGCCGCGCTCACGCCGTCGTAGTCGACCGCCAGCGGGATCTCGCCGATACGGGTCTCGGGACCTGGTTGCTTGACGTCGATCAGAAGCTCGAAACCCTCGCCGGGTTGCAGTCGCAAAGTGAGCACGTTCTGGTGCCCTTCGCACGAATCCTGATGGTGGAAAAGACACACCGGCGGTGTGAGGTACCGGACCGTCACCTCCGACACCCGTGCCGACATCCGCTTCCCCGTTCTCAGGTAGAAGGGAACGCCATGCCATCTCCAATTGTCGACATGGAGCCGCAACGCGGCGAACGTCGGTGTGGCAGATCCCGACGGGACATCGGGTTCCTCGTGGTAGCCGATGACAGGGTGTCCGTCGATGGTTCCGCGTCCGTACTGTCCGAGGACGACGTCATCCGTGGTGATCGGGCGCATCGAGTTGAGCACCTTGACCTTCTCGATGTGGATCGAAGCGGCGTTCATCCGAACCGGAGGCTCCATCGCGATGAGGGTGAGAATCTGTGTGAGGTGGTTCTGCACCATGTCGCGGACCGTTCCGCTCTCATCGAAGTAGGCGGCACGGCCATCCAACCCGGCTGTCTCTGCGACCGTGATCTCGACCGAGTGGATGTGGCGGCGGTTCCACGTCTGCTCGAACAGGCTGTTGGCGAACCGGAAGACGAGCAGGTTCCGCACGGTTTCCTTGCCGAGGAAATGGTCGATTCGATACACCTGGGTCTCGTCGAATGTGGCGTGGATGATGGCATTCGAATTCTCTGCGCTCGCGAAGTCGACGCCGAATGGCTTCTCGACGACCAGACGGACCCAGCCGGTTGACGAGCCCATGCCGGCGTCGGCGATTCCCTGGACCGTCTCGTCGAGTTTCGACGGCGGGATCGCGAGATACAGGATCCTGTTGCCGGCCATGTCGTGTTCCTGTTCGATCGACGCGACCGCGTCGGCAAGAGATCCGAAGGATGCAGCGTCCGAGACGGCGCAGTATCCGAACGCACCGGACATGAACTGCTTGCGCAGTTCGTCCGCGACCCCTGCATCCGCCAGGCTCGTGGCCACGAGATCTGTGAAATCTTCCACGGACCGGTCCCGGGATCCAACTCCGACGACGGCGTGGTTCGTGATGCCTTCGGAAGCGACCACCTTGGCGAGGGACGGCAGCAGCTTCGTCCGCGCAAGGTGCCCCGTGGCCCCGAAGACGACGAATGTGACGTCGTGCGTCATGACGTACCTCCAATGAGGTTGGCGAGTGCCGAGACTCCGTGGTGTGCCGTGGTACCGAGGTCGATTGCGAGCAGCTCCCGACCCGCATCGATCAGCGCCTGTCTGTCTCCTGCCGCCTGGGCTGCGATGAGTTCGTTGAACGTGAACGATGAACCGGGGACGGGGATTGATGCGGTTGGTTCGTCCACGAGCTGGATGTACCTGCCACCGGGAGGGCCACCCTTGTGGAGCTGGCCGGTCGAATGGAGGAACCGGGGTCCGTACCCCACCGTCGTTGCAAGCCCGGTTCGATCCGACACGCTGTTTGCAAGGTGATCCAGTGCGGCTTGCGTGTCCGATGTCGGTGCGAGATACGCTTGGATCGAGACATACGAACCCTGTCCGTCATCGAGTGTTTCCCGGACGAGATCACCCATGTCCTGTCGATTGATCGCAACCGGTTCGACGGTTGCGGTGAGCCCGCCGGCCATTGCCTCGTTCGCCAGCTCCTTGGCTCGCTGCACGTCTGGCTGATCGAACGGGTGGATGCCAAGGATCTCTCCTGCGATCGCCGTCGCCAGCTCCATCACGAACATCGCTCCGGCTAGGTCCTGTGGGTGGTCCATCACGATGGCGATGTCTGCGCCGGGGTGGTCATGATCGTTGACGCTGATGGTGAGTTCATCGGTGGCGCCTGGTCGCTCGGGACCGTGGTCGATCGGGACGATTCCGGTTCCGTTCTTGCCGGTGGACTCAGCAATCAACTGTTCGGCCCATGATCCGAAATGTGCCCCGGCGCCACCCCCGACGAACCGGGTCTTGTTCCTACCCATGAGGGCAGCTCTGGCCAACGCGGTCCCGATGGTCATCGCAGGGTTCTCCCCGAGGGGCACATCGGGCATGCAGCGTGCCCGCACCACGGCGGCCGCTGTCAGGAGCGATTCGACGTCAACGCCTCCGATGGCTGCGGGGACGAGCCCGAAGTGTGACAACGCGGAGTAGCGTCCCCCGACCGTCGGATCCGCGAGGAACACCGCCCGGAAGTCCCGTTGCGTCGCAGTGGCGGCGAGGCTCGATCCGGGATCTGTGATCGCGATGAATTGATCCCCCGGTGTGGATGACTGTTGTCGCACCTTCTCCCAGAAGTACTCCATGAATGATCGGGTCTCGAGCGTCCCGCCGGATTTCGACGACACGATGAACCAGGTTGCCGCGTGGTCGAGTCGGTGCGACAGGTCGGCGATGGCGTCGGGGTGTGTCGTGTCCAGAATCCGGACCTTGGGGTGGCCCGATGCCCGTGGCATGGATGAGCTGAACACCTCGGGTGCGAGGCTGGAACCACCCATGCCGCACAGCACCACATCGTGCACGTCGGCAGCGGCGGCCTGATCGGCGATCGCCCGGATCGCGTCGAGATCATCGAGTGTGGTGACGGGAAGGTTGAGCCATCCGAGGCGATCCGACACCTCGTCGACGGGCGGATCGAACCACACCGTCGGGTCGAGGTCCCACAGCCGCTGCATCAGGTCGGCATCGTTCCAACGATCGATTTCGGGTTTCAGGCCCAGGTTCTCGAGGGAATTCGAGAATCTGAACTTCATGCAACGACCTGTCGCTGTTTCGCCTCGATTGCCGACAACAACGAGTCGAACGATGCGGCGAACGCCTTGACACCGTCAATCTGGAGTTGTGCTGTGACTGCATCGAAGTCGACGCCCACGGACGGCAGTGATGCGATCAAGCGCTCGGCTTCGTCGACATCGGCGAGGAGCGAGCCTGCCTTGATCTCCCCGTGGTCAAGGAACGCTTCGATCGTCTGGGGAGGGGCGGTGTTCACCGTGTTGGGGCCGATGAGCTCCTCGACGTACATCACGTCGCGATACGTGGGGTTCTTGGTCGACGTCGATGCCCACAGGACGCGTTGGGGACTCGTACCGATTGCTTCGAGAGACGCGAATTCGTCGCCTTCGAAGATCTCCTGATACCGCTTGTACGCCAGCTTCGCGTTCGCGATCGCCGCCTTGCCGAGGCGAGCTGCTGCCTCGGTGGATCCGATGCGTTCGAGTTCCTTGTCCGTTGCGGCATCCACCCTCGATACGAAGAATGAGGCAACGGACGCAAGCATCGCCGGGTCCGAAGCCCGCCTCGCGCCTCGGACATAGGCCTGTGCAACGCCTTCGTAGTCCGCCATGGAGAACATGAGGGTGGCGTTGACGTTGATCCCCGATGCGGTCAGCTCCTCGATCGCGGGGATGCCGGCGGCGGTAGCGGGGACCTTGATCATGAGGTTGGGGCGATCCACAAGATCCCACAGCCGCATCCCGTCGGCAATCGTTCCCGCCGTGTCGTGGGCGAGGCGTGGAGACACCTCGAGGCTGACGAACCCGTCGGCGCCGTCGGACTCGTCGTACACCGATCTGAGGATGTCCGCAGCGGCCCGGATGTCACGGATGGCGACCGCTTCGAACGCCGCCTCGGGCGACACATTGCCGAGCTGGGCGATCTGATCGTCGTAGAGGTCGGTCTTCGAGATGGCTCCGTCGAAGATGGACGGGTTGCTGGTGACGCCGCGTACCCCTTCGTCCACCAGGTCCTGCATCCCACCTCCAGAGAGCATGTCCCTTCGGATGAAGTCGTACCAGATCGACTGGCCGTGTTCGTGGAGGGTGTGGAGTTTTGTCATGGTGGCCCCTTGGTTCTCGCAAGTCCTGTCTCTGGGTCGTGACGTCAGGCGACATCACCGTACGGTCACATGTGGTCGATCATCGCACGGACCTGGGGTCCGAGATCCCGTCTGTCAAGTGCAACCGAAAGGGTTGCCTGAATCATCCCGAGCTTGGACCCACAGTCAAATCGAGTGCCCGGGTTCGTCACGGCGTGCAATGGTCGGGATCCGATGCTCTGTGCGAGCGCGTCCGTCAATTGGATCTCGCCTCCCGCCCCTTCCTTGATGGAGGCGAGGATGTCCATGATCGACGGGTCGAGGATGTATCGCCCTATGACTCCGAGATTCGAAGGAGCGTCGCTTGGTTTCGGCTTCTCCACGATTGCGTTGACCCTGGTGGCTGTTGGCGTCGATCCTCCGGGCGTGACGATTCCATAACTCCCGGTGTCCTGGTTGGGGACTTCCTCGACGAGCAACACGTTGGCCTCGGCTGTTTCATATTCCTTGATCATCACACTCAGCGCGTTGCCGCTCGGGTAGAGGAAGTCGTCGGCGAGGATGACGGCGAACGGTTGGTCACCGACGAGATGTCGGGCGCACCAGACTGCATGACCGAGGCCGAGTGGTTGCATCTGCCGGACGTACGCGATCTGGCCGCTATCGGGCCGGAACTCGTCAAGCATGGCGATCTTGTCGTTGTCGCCGCGGGCGCTCAGGGTGCTCTCAAGCTCATACGCGATGTCGAAGTGGTCCTCAATTGCGGATTTGCCACGTCCCGTGACGAATATGAACGTCTCGATTCCGGCTTCGATCGCTTCTTCGACTGCGTATTGGATCAACGGCTTGTCGACGACTGGCAGCAGTTCCTTCGGCATGGCCTTGGTCGCAGGGAGAAACCTCGTTCCGAGGCCCCCGACGGGGAACACCGCAGTGGTGACACGGCTCATTCGGCACCGAGCCCTGAAGCCACGCGTTCGGCGTGGCCCTTCGCTCGCACGTTGTACATCGCGTCGGCGATCGTTCCGTCCGCGTCGATGATGAACGTCGATCGGATGACGCCCTCGTACTCGCGGCCGTAGTTCTTCTTGGTACCGAAGGCGCCGAATGCCTTGGCAACGTTGTGATCCGGATCGGACAGGAGGTCGAACGGGAGACTGTATTCCTCCCTGAACTTCGCGAGCTTGTCCGGTTCATCCGGCGAAACGCCGATGATCGTGTAGCCGCGATCGGCGAGGACATCATGGCGGTCACGGAAGTCGCAGGACTCAGCGGTACACCCGGGCGTGAACGCCTTTGGGTAGAAGTACACAACGAGCCCATGGCCCTCGAAATCCGTGCGTGACCGCTGTCGGCCGGTGTGATCCTTGGCCGTGAACGCGGGCGCCGTTTGTCCTACCTCAAGTTTCATCGTGTCGTTCCTCCTTGACGGCAAGGCTACCGCTTATGCGTCGGCAGCTCTGAGTCTCAGCTGTCCACACGCAGCATCGATGTCCTGTCCACGCGTGTCGCGGAGCGTCACATTCGCCCCTTCACGTTTGAGGGTTCCGAGGAATCGTCGCACGTGATCGCGGTCGGGTGGTCGATCGGAGCTGAGAGGCGTCGGGTTGAGGGCAATCACATTGACATGCGCGTGGATCCTGCGTGCGATGCGTGCCAACCCGACTGCCTCCTCGTCTGAGTCGTTCTCGTTCGCGATCAATGTCCATTCGAGGGAGACCCGCCGGCCCTTCGCTCGGTAGTACGCCTCTGCGGCATCAACGACATCGTCGATCGGGTAGCGGTCGTTGATGGGGACGAGTTTGGATCGCTCCGACGGAATCGTCGAATGCAATGACACTGCCAGGTTCACAGGCCATGGCTCGTCCGTGAGCATGCGCATGCCGGGTACGAAGCCGACTGTCGACACGGTGATGGACCGTGCCGACATCCCCATGACCTCGATCATCCGACGAATCGACTCGCGCGTGTGCTTGTAGTTCGCAAGTGGCTCGCCCATGCCCATGAATACCACGTTGGTCACACGTTCGGGGCTGCGTGGCAGGGGAGTGGCGGCGAGGAATGCGTTGGCAAACGCAACCTGTGCGACGATCTCGCCGGCCGTCAGGTGACGGTCGAATCCGAATTGACCGGTAGCGCAGAACGTACAACCCATCGCACATCCGACCTGGGACGAGATGCACAATGTGGTGCGGTTCGGATAACCCATCATCACGGTCTCGATCGCAGAGCCGTCGTGACATCGCAGGAGCCATTTGCGGGTAGCCCCACCGTCACCGACCTGATCGATCTCGAGCTCGAACGGCCATAGTTGGTCCGCGATGCGAGCACGGAGATCCGCTGGGAGATTGGTCATCTCGTCTGCGGTCATCACCGGGTGCCGGTACAACCATTCGGTCAGTTGGTCGGTTCGATACCGGGGCTCGTCGGGGAGGATGTCGCCGAGTCGCTCCGGCTCTGTCTGGTACACCATCAGGTGCGGTCTGAGGCGGCCGTGATCCAGCGTTGTGCGACGGTATCGGTTGTATTCGCCACCTCTGCGACCGTACGAGGATCGCTCGAGGCCAGCGCCTTGAATGACGTTATGCCAGCCGCAGCGAGGCGTGCCGAGTAGGCAGGGCCTATGCCCTTGATATCGGTGAGGTCGTCAGGTGCTCCCTCGGATGCACCCGATCCGTGGCGGAACTTGGGCGGGGTGTGGGTCGGAGGCTGCGGATCGGGGAGCATGCGGTCGCGCAGTGCCCATGCAGCTGCGGCAAGTCCGGCTGCGACCCCGGCGAATCTGATCACGTTCCTCATCGAGTTCTTCATGTTGACCCGATGATACGCCGGTTCACTCCGTGCACTCCAATGGTCCCTGTCGTGGGTCAACCGACCAGTGGCTGTCCCAGACCGGGGAGTTCGACGCGAGGTACCACGACACTGCGATGTTGGCTTCGGCACTGTATGGGGTCGCGTAGAGACCATTCGAGTCACGGAACCCTGCTGCTGCTGCTCGCGCCTTCCAATACTTGCTGAGGTGCTGGAAGAGCCCCTCAGCCTTTGCGGAGCTGTTGTACGCGCGGGGATTGCCTCTGGATTCCCAATGGATGATGTTGAGGGCACAGTTGACGAGGTAGTCGGGCCAGTACTTTTCGACGAGCGGACGCCAGTACTCGACGTCGCGTTGACCCCCGGCGTCGGCTGGCCACAAGGGTGACCAACTCGCGGGTGCAGCGGTCGTGGTCGGTGAGGAGGACCCTGATGTGGTCGTGGTGGTGTTCGTCGACGGTGGCTCATAGGTGACGACGATCGCTTTGGTCGTCGTATTGCCTGCATCGTCCTCAGCGGTGATCCGCGCCGTCGACCCGTCGGACGAGATGACGAGTTTGATCGTCCAGCTGCCGTCATCCTTCACATTGGCGTCGTACGGACCCGAGTAGACCAATGCTCCCGGCTCAGCGGTCCCTTCGAACGTCACCACCCGGTCCGAGACGGTGTCACCGTCGGACGGGGATGTGATGGTGAGGGCGGGAGGCGTCGTGTCCTTCGGCTGTGTCGTGGTGGTGGGAGCCCTCGAAGTCGTGGACGACGGTGGCAGCGTTGTTGGCGCACTTGACGAGGAAGTCGAAACGTCCTGCGTGAGCGAAGCCTCGACCAGCGCCTCGGACGTTGTGGTTGCGGGGGATTCGCTTGTGGTCGTCGAAACCACACGGGGACTGGTGTCGGAGATCCGGAGTGCGAGGATCGCAGAGGCCACCCGTGCCGACAGGTTCGCCGGCTCACTCTCGTCGGCTGTGGAGACAGCGGCGGTCGAGGTGTCGCCACCTCCGGCAGGCGAGAACGCGGCAAACCCGACTACCGCCACCAGGGCAACAATCAGAAGGCCAGCGTATGCAAGTGGTATTCGGGGTCTCACGTGACTCCGTGGATCTCGCCTTGTCCGTTCAAGCCCGCCCAGTGGGACTCCGCCCGGCAGGTCAATCGACCGCATCTGTGGCAGTCGCTCGTCAGGGTATAGGTCGAAGTCGGCAACAGCAACCCCGATACTGGAAGAAGATGGATGCGATCGTCCGAGGGGGTGCGACGCACCGGGTTCGAGCGTTCGGTGTCGATGACCCGCCGGTATCGTCAACGGCATGCATCGCTTCATTCGCACCTTGGCATCGCTTGCGATTGCCATCTCGGTTTCGCTCAGCGGCGGAGTCGCGGTCGCCGGACCCGTGTCGTGCGCGGCGAGGTACCCGGAGGCCGACTGGATCCGGATCTCGTCGGGGCCGATCGTTGTCGAGCAATCCGGGATCGCCAGCGGGATCGCAACACGGTTCGCGTCGGAAGCGGCGATTGTGGAGGGGTGGCTCACGACCGAGGTCGGACCCGTGACCGTTTCGGTGTGTCTTGTCGGCGAGGACTCGACGTTCGACCGATCGCGATACCTGGTCGGCAGCCAGCAGTTCCACGCGGTCAACGATCTGAGGCAGGGATTCTTTGCCATGGACACATCGGATGCGATCGGCGTGGTCGCTCCCGCACTGGCGTTCGGGCTCACCCACCATGCGCTCTACCAGAACAACCGTGCCGAGCCCTTCCCTCAGCCACTGGCCGACACCATCGCGCAGTGGTACCGCGGGAGGATCCTCGAACGGCTTCCCTACTACCACCGGACCCAGCTCGGCGCGAACTGGTTTGAGTCCGAGGCTCAGTTCGATTGGACGGCGGGCCATCAGGAATTGGTCCATCTGTGGGATCCGGACCGGAATGATTCGAGCATCGGCGATTTCATCGATTTCGCGGTCGAGCAACACGGCACCACCGTGCTGCTCGAGACCGATGGCGAGGTCTGGACGACCGTCGAGAGCGCGTGGCGATCGGCATTGCGTGTCGAACTGACAGGGCGAACGACGCCGACCACCGGATGGATCGTCGGGGCAGCGTTCGTGTTGAGCGTCGGTGCATTGTCCATCGCATTCGCCGGCATCGGCCTGTATCGGAAGCGCCGGCGGAAGCCTCGGCCCCCGACCGCTGCGCCGATCGAGGGGTTCTTCACCAACACCTAGGCCGGAGCTGCCAGGGCAGCCGATGTCGACACACGTGGATCGGCTGCCCCACTCATCGAACCCCCGACGTCGATGACCGAGATCGGTCCCCAACCCGGGTTCCGGGCCGGACCGTCCGTGACCGAGTGACCCAGGTCGCGCAAAGCGCGTACGACGTCATCCCCGAATCCGTTTTCGACGGTCACGGCGCTGTCCGTTCCGGGCGTGGGTTGGGTCATGCTCCACCGGGGAAGGGCCTGCGCGTCCTCTATCGGCAGATTGCCATGGAGGTGGGCCGCCGCGAACTGTGAGACGTATTGAGGCTGCTGGTCTCCGCCGCGCGTGCCGAGCACAAGGTCCAGGGCACCGTCGCGGGTCCACAGGGTGGGTGCAAGCGTGTGCATCGGTCGGCGACCCGGCGTGTACTCGTTCGGATGTCCCGGAATGAGGTTGAACCCTGCAGCTCGGTTGTGGAGGAACACGCCCGTCGACCCTGCAGACCGCCGGGACCCGATGCCGTGGTAGTTGGACTGTATGTACGAGACAGCCATGCCGTCGTGATCGACGGCATTCATGTACGCGGTTCCCCCGACCGACCGCTGTGGCATCGGCCACCGCCCCGCCGCCGTGGGCGAGACTGTCGATGCGATGCGGTCGAGGCGCGCTGGTTCGAGCAGTTCGTCGACGCCGATCGGCGCCGTCGCTGGATCGGAAACGAATTGCTCCCGCTCCCATGCGACCGACCGGTACGCCTCGATGCACAGGTGGTGGAACAAGGGATCTGTGGGATCTGTCGGTGGAGCGAGGCGCTCGAAGATCCACAGTGCCGCCAGCGTCAGATATCCTTGGCTGTTCGGCGGGATGGTCCATGCTGTTCGGCCGAACATGTTCGCTTTCGCCGGTCGGATCCACTCAGCCTGATCACGAGCGAGGTCATCGGGCGTCACTGCACCTTCGGTTGCCTCGATGATCCCGGCACCGACAGCACCTTCGTAGAACGCCGACCGCCCACCGGTCGCGACGGCTTCAAGGGTCTCGCCAAGCCGCCGGCGTGTGATCACGGCACCAGGACCCGGCGGTTGCCCCTTCGGATACAGCGGCCCGGCGGAACCCTGGTCCCTGAGGGAATCGTGGAGCCGCGCCAGCGAATGCGCGAGTTCCGAGCTGATCACGAAGCCGTCGTTTGCGAGCGCGATTGCCGGTTCCAGGCATTCACTGACCGAGAGATTGCCGAGTTCGTCCGACAGGGCAAACCACCCGTCGACACATCCTGGAACCGAGATCGACCAGGGGCTGTACCAGGGTATCTCGCCATGGCCGAGATCGCGGATCTCGTCGGCGGTGGTACCCGAACCTGCCCGCCCGGATGCGTTGAGTGTTCGAGGTTCGGATTCACCGGGAACATGGACAAGTGCGAACAGGTCACCGCCGGGTCCACAGGTATCTGGTGCCACGACTCCGAGGACCGCGTTGATTGCGATGCTCGCGTCGACGGCGTTGCCTCCCGATGCCATGATGTCGATCCCTGCCTGGGAAGCCAGGTGGTGCGGTGACACCGCAAATGCCGTTCGTGCTGGCTGCGTTCCGGTGAACAGAACGGCAGCGTCCGGCCGACCCTGTTGGGTCGTCATTCTTCGATCGAAGCCAGTTTGCGGTTCAGCGCATTGAGGACGGCCTTGACAGCGGCCTCATCGCCGTGATCTACAACCAGGGCCGATCCGACGGTCAGATCCTCGGTCCCCCTGTCACCGGCAGCGACGACGACGGCCACGATCACGTTCCTGTTGCCGACCTGTGTCCGTGCGATCGAGTCAAGCGCGATCGGTGGTGTCCCCTCGAATGTGCGTTCCACGGCGTTGATGGTTGCTTCACCGATCAACCGCAGTCGCGCGGAGGCGACGAGCGGACCGGTGGCAGTGCCGGTGTGCTCCTCATCGTCATGGAGCAGTGTGACCTCGACAGTCGTCCGTGTCCCGTTGGGAGACTCGACGACACGCCGCAGGGCCGCTCTCGGTACGGAGCTGACGCTGACCTTCTGCGGGCTGATCTGCACGACCGAGATGACCCGGTGGTCGATCGGGACACCGAACCGTGCCATGGCGAGGCTCTGCACGTCGCGTGCGACTTGTTTGCTCGGCTTGTCCGACGCCGCGATCACATGGATCTCGGTGATCGTGTTGCCCTGATACACGACCCGCGCAGCATCGACGGATTCGAGGCGGGTCAGGCCTTCTTCGAGTTCTCTGAAATTCACGGACATCGGTCACGATCGTAGTCCATCGGTGCACCGCACGGAGCGCGATTGTGGTTTCGTGACCACAGCCAGTACTGGTCGAGCACCTCGATGCATTGCTCAACCGAATAGGTCGATCGACCGATAAATGCCGTAGCACGGTCAAATGAGCTGTTACCTTTGACGGTGCCGCCTGCGTTGGCGGCGTTGGACTTTTGGCGGAGTCCATAGGGGTTCGGGCATCCGACGATGTCTGGTCTCCCGGTACTGGGGACAGTTCATGGATGGTGTACATGAACGTATGACTTGCCTGGGCGACTGAGTCGACTGGGCTTGGGAGGTGGTGGCAGCCCGGGAAGCTCAGGAAACGAATCAACTACTCCAGCGAAGCGCGTACCCCCCGAGACTGACGATCTGATGTCGGTTGAGAGGTTCGAAACACTGGAGCAAAATCGTGAAGAGCTCATTGATCAAACTTGCATTGACTGTCGGAGCACTGGCTACAGCCTTATTGGCTGGAGCCGCGAGTCTCAGAGTCGGCTAAGTGAGTAACCCGGGTCGCCATCGCCACCTTGCGTCATCAGACAAACGAGAGACAGCATGTTCCAGGACGAACTGACCCGTCAGGCGAGGGCAAAGAAACGGTTCGCCGTGTTCTTCGTCCTGCTCGGTGTCGTGATCATCGGTGGGATGTCGGTTGTCCAGTCGTTTCCTCGGCCCGTGTGGCTCTGGGTCGCGTTCGCTTTGGCGTTCGTGTTCTTCGAGTGGAATTCCGTCGAAGTCAACGACAAGCTGTTCGCGTCACCCTCGGTCATGGTCATGATGACGGCGGCTGTCGCTTTCGGCCCCCAAGCTGCCGTCCTGGGCACTGCCACCATGGCGGCTTTGGCAATCCTGACGCCCGACGACGTCCGAGGGCGGCGCTGGTTCCAGCCGGCCGTCAACTTCGGTCAACTCGTTGCGACCGTAGCCGTGTCTTCGTCGGTGCTCGCCCTCCTGCTCAGGTTGCTGGTCGAAACAGACGGCACATGGACCGTGTCGAGCGGCACCGTCGGGTTGATCGCACTCGCTTCCGGCCTCGCTGCGATTGTCTACGGGTTCGTGAACCTGCGTCTGGTGATGTTCATCGTCGGTGGTGTCTACGGAGGCAAGAACATCAACGCCTGGTCCCATATGTCCCAGATCATGGTCCCGTACGTAGGGATGGGGTTCCTCGGTGGTCTGCTCGGAGCGACCTACCTCATGGTCGGCCCCGCATCGCTTCCGCTGATCGCCGTCGTGTTCTACACCGGCTACATGGCGTTCGAGTCGTACGCCCGGCTCCGCGAGGCGCAGTTGTCCACGCTCGCCGGGTTCATCAAGGCGCTCGAGGCAAAAGACCTCTACACCAGGGGCCACACGGAACGAGTCGCCTATTTCTCGAACATGATCGGTCAGCACCTCGGATTCAACGGAACACAGTTGGAGCAATTGCGATGGGCCGCCCTGATCCACGATGTCGGGAAACTTGCTGTTCCTCGTGAGGTGATTCGTAAGAAGTCGCGCCTCACCGACGAGGAGTATCGCGAGATGCAGGCCCACGTCCATCACGTCGAGGATCTGCTCAGTGAAGTCGAGTTTCTGCGTCCGATGGTTGAGATCGCCGCCAATCATCATGCGCATTTCGACGGCAACGGCTACCACGGCGGTGACGGCGTAGCGGGGGACACGCCGTCCCTCGAGGCGAGGATCCTTGCGGTGGCGGATTCCTTCGATGCCATGACTTCGACGCGTTCGTACCGGATCGCGCTCTCGCAGGAATATGCGTTCGCGGAGCTACGGCGCAATGGGGGGAGCCAGTTCGATCCCGAGGTCGTCGAGGTGTTCATCAAGGCGCTCGAGGCTTCGGGCGAACGGTACGGATCGCCTGTTGAGATCTCAGAGGATGAAGCCAGACGGCGAGCCGAACGTGGCCACGGGCCCGGCTCGACCCTCGACACGATCGATCGCCTCAGAGGCAAGGTGGAGCGATCCCGGGGTCCCGACGTCACTCGCCTCGACTATGGCGGGCAGAGGGATGGTTCTCATGGCTGAACTCCGGCTCAGGACACTGACCGTCGTCGCGTGGTTTGCGCTCCAGATCGCTGCGATCGCCCTCATCGTCGTGGGGGTCACCTCGCCGAACTCACAGCCGATTGCCTGGTTGTGGCCCGTCGTCTTCTGGGCCGTGACCATCACCATGATTTCGGTGATCACCGTCCCGGCACCCTCCGGCTCACGGTTGAGTCTGGGGATCGGCGCCACGGTTGCCGCATCGATCCTGGTGCCGGACCCTGTCGCGCTCGCCGCCGCCGTCTGTCTCGGGTTGGCGGCGTCGGGACTCGTCGCCCAGAACCTGTTGGCCCACGTGGATCGCACCGACGGCGAGTTCCTCACCGATGCGCTCGGCATGGTTGCGTACCTCGTGGTGTTCCTGATGCTTGTCGATCGTGTCCTCGAAGCCGGCATTGTGGAACGCTCGTGGTCGATCGTTGCCGTCGTGCTCGCATCAGGTTTCGTCTGGTTCGTGGTGCGCGCACTCGTCGCAGCGTTCGTCGGCCTCGAGCGGAGTGATCTCGCCGCGAGATACCTGTGGCTGCTCGCGCTCGAGGACTGGGCCGTGGTCGTTTCGATCATCGCCGCTGGCGCGTTGTTCGGCCTGACTTGGCCCCTGATGGGCCTGTGGGCTGTTGCGGTGGCTGTGCTGCCATACGCCTTCGGCCATCTTGCGTTTGCTCGCTACCACTCGACGCGTGTCACATACGGTCAGACGATTCGGGCCCTGGCCCAGATCCCCGAGGTCGCCGGTCTGGCTCAAGCCGGCCACTCGACACGAACGGCTGACCTTGCGGTCGCGATTGCCCAAGAGATGGGTCTGCACCCGAAGGACGTGTTCCAGCTCGAGTATGCGGCTCTCATGCACGACGTGGGGAGAATCACCCTCAACGAACCGGCCATCGTCAAGGCCGGATTCACCGACGAGGACATCGCACGTTGGGGAGCCCAGATCATTGCCGAGGCACCGTATCTTGAGCATGTGAGCGCACTCGTCGCACAGCAACACCGGCCCTACCGGTCACCGGGTGTCGAGACGGATCCGGATGTCCCGGTGTCGTCGAAGATCATCAAGGTTGCCAGTGCCTACGACGAGGCAAGGATTGACAGAGGTCTCAGCGCCATTGAGGCGCTCGAGCGGATCCACCAGGGGTCAGCGTACGAGTACGATCCGAAGATCGCCCGGTCGCTCCGCAGAGTGCTGATCTTTCGCGGTGAGATCACTATCTGATCAACGTTGGGAGTCCGAGGCCGACCCGGGCACCCCGGTGACACGATGGGCGAAGAGCGTCAGGGGTTGACGCATCTGATCCTCAAGGAACGCCCCGACGCCGATCACGAGGAACACATCCCCGAGCGACAGGACTGCCCCCGGCAGCGGGATGACGTCTGCCAGGAATGGCAAACGGGTCGACGATTCGAGCAGGACGTGTTTGGCGTCGAGCACCAGGTCCCCATTGTGGCCCGCCAACTGAGCAGCTGCCTCAAGAACCGGCATGCCGCCATTGAGCAGGATGACCGTGAAATTCATGAGGATGCCCATGCCTGCGATCCAGATGCCGGTGAGGTCACGGTTCAGCCACACGAACAACAGCAGCGGCAGGTAGGACCCGAGGATCAGGGCAACGGCGAGTGCATGTTGATCCGTATGGATGAGGCCCGACGCGGCGAGAACGAAGAACCCGAGCGGCAGAAGCCACCACATGGTTACCCGTATCTCGGTCAGATTCCGTAGCTTGCCCCCACGTATGAATCCGACAGTGATCGAGATGACAAGAACGAGCGCCATCCACTGCATGCCCGCACGATAGCGAGCCGCTCATATTCGGCGACCGGTTGCGTGCGAACTTTTCGCTACCGTGGAGCCGATGACGGCCCGGTGAGGTGTTGTGTGATCACGTATACGGTGGAATCGGGCGTTGCGCGCATCACGATCGATGACGCCGCCCGGCGCAACCCCTTGTCCAATGACGCGATGGATTCGCTCCGTCGCGAGGTCGCACGGTCGGCAGACGACGATCAGGTCAGGGTGGTCATCATCACCGGAGCGGGCGATCGCGCCTTTTCCGCAGGGGGTGACCTCAGGAGCGGGTTCGTCGACGACCCATTGGGCGGCCACGAAGCCAGAGGAGCCCTTGCAGATCTGTTCCGAGCGATGCGGTCCAATCCCAAACCGGTCATCGGAAGGGTCAACGGCGCCGCACTCGGTGGTGGGTTCGGCGTGGCTGCTGCCTGTGACATCACGATTGCTGCCGACCATGCAACCTTCGGTACGCCCGAGATCGATCTTGGTCTGTGGCCCATGATGATCTCCGCCGTCCTCCTGCCGCTGGTGCCTCGCAAGACGCTGCTCGAGATGATGATGACAGGGAGGGTTGTCGATGCAGCGGAAGCACAGAAGCTCGGAATCGTGAACAAGGTGGTCGGAACCGATTCACTCGACGCCGCCGTCGATGACATCGCGGCGACGTTGATGTCGAAATCGGCCGCAGCACTCGCCCTCGGCAAGCAGGCGTTCCATGCCATCGCCGACATGGACACCGACACGGCACTCGATCATCTGCACATCGGGTTGACAGCTCTGGCGCGAACCGATGACGCCGCCGAGGGCGTGGATGCGTTCCTCACGAAGCGACCTGCCGAGTGGCAGGGGCGATAGCCGGAGGCACACGCCTGATGGCGACCTCTGTGGATGCGAACGCGAGCTACACGACCCAGTTGATCAGCCAGAGTACGGGGAGCCCGATCACGATCGCGGCGCCGATGCTCTTCGTGTAGTAGGCGGCGAGACCGCCGACGAGCGCGGCGCCCACGAAGGGATTGACGGGGTCGAAAGACCCGTCACGCGACACGAGTGCGGGGAGTGTGATGGCTGCAAGGACTGCGGGGGCCACATACTTGAGCGCACGCTCGAGGAAGAGAGGAACGCTCACCCTCCCGAACAAGGCGATGAAGATGAACCGCATCGCAAAGGTCGCGATCCCGGCGATGGTGATGGCGACCCAGTCGGTCATCCGTACCGCCTATCGGCGACCAAACCTGCGGCCACTCCGGCGAGAGCACCCGCCACGAGGCCAAGACCGTACGGAAGACCCATCGCCGCGACCGCCACGACACCACCGACGGTCGCCGCGACGAGTCCGGCTCTCGTGCGAACTGCCAGAATCAACAGCGCCGCGAATGTCATCGGAATCGCGAACTCGAGTTGCCACGATTCGGGGATGAAGTTCCCGAGCAGGAACCCGAACGTCGTCGTGATCTGCCACGTCGTCCACAGGGACAGCGCAGCGCCGAAGAAGAACGGAACCAATCCATCGGTGTCGGCGGGATCGCGATACTGCGAGACCGTCACGAGATAGGCCTGGTCCGTCAGGAGGTACCCCATGGGGATCTTGCGGGACAACGGGAGATCGGCGGTGTATCGGCCGATGTCGGCCGAGTACATGAGGTGACGGGAGTTGATCACGATGACCGTGAGCACCGCTGTGACCGCGGCAGCGCTGGAACCGAGTACCTCGACGGCCGCAAGCTGGCTCGCCCCACCGAAAATCAGGATCGAGGACGCCCAGGCCGCGTACTGGTTCACGTCGGTTGTCGAGGCGGTCACGCCAAAGATCAGTCCGAACGGTGCAACGCCAAGGAGGAGTGGTGTGGCCGCCATCAGGCCGTCGCGCCATGTCATGCGATCGCCCGTTGCCACCGCCGTCCTTCCTCCTGCGAACCGCACACGCTACCGGTCATGTGGATCCGTTGGAACCGGGGTCGGGTCAGCCGAAGTACTTGTCGAACTTCTCGGCCAGGTCCTCTTCGGTGACCTCACCGAAGATGCGCTCGAGAATCACACCATCGGAGGAGATGATGTAGGAGGCGGGGAGCCCCAGTGGGCGGTATTCGTCGTCAACGTCGTTGTTTTCATCGAAACCGATGGTGTAGGAGACCCCGATCTCCGTGAGGAACTTGTCGGCATCCGAGCGGATGTCCTGGACAGCCACCCCGATGAAAGCCACGTCGGCGTGCGTCACCGAGGCAGCGTTGATGGCTGGCATCTCGGACCGGCATGGGAAACACCACGACGCCCACAGGTTCAGGAACACCGGTCGCCCGTCGGTTGCCAGGTGCGCATCGAGGCTGAAGGTTCCCCCGTCGGCCGTCGGCACGGTGAACAATGGTGCGATCTCGAGATCTCCGACACCCGTGTCCTGGGCTCCCAGACCAAGCGTCGTGCTCGCCCCCGAATCCGACGCACAGGAGGTGACCGTGAGGATCAGGGTCACCGCGATGGGCAGGAAAGTGCGCAGTCGCACGGTACGTTGCATGGCCCGACGATAGAACCGACATCGGAATACAACGGACGAACGGTCGTCATGCTGCCCTGAGCTCATCGGTATTGTTGTCTGGATGTCTTTCTTCGATCGCAATCGCAAGGCGCTCGCCGAACGCGGCATTGACGTATCTCGTCTCCCGCCCGGTCAGTACCACACCGAGCGTTTCCCGGTGCTGCAGGCGGGATCGATTCCCGAGGTCGATCTGGACGAGTGGGACTTCGTGGTCGACGGGCTCGTTGCATCTCCCCGCACATGGACATGGGATGAGATGGCTGCGATGCCGACTGATGACATCACGACCGACATCCACTGCGTCACGAAGTGGTCCAAATTCGACACGCGCTGGCGAGGGGTGCCCACCCGGCATGTCTGGGATCAGGTCGATGTCGACCCATCGGCGACCCATGTGATGGTGAACGCATATCACGGGTTCACGGCGAACCTCCCGATCGAGGATTTCCTCGCTACCGGCAACCTGTTCGCGCACACCTATGACGATGAGCCGCTCGAACCCGAGCACGGGTACCCGCTCCGCCTCGTGGTGCCGCACCTCTACTTCTGGAAGTCGGTCAAGTGGGTGCGGGGTTTCACGGTCATGTCGGGCGACAGCCCCGGCTTCTGGGAACGCAACGGCTACCACATGTACGGTGACCCGTTCAAGGAACAGCGCTACTGGGGCGACGAATAGCGAACCGTTGTAAGTCGTAAGCGGGTTTCGCCAATGCGTTCTTGTCGGTAATCGAAAGTTCGCGTTTTCTTGTCGGGCAAATGCCGATCCCAGACACCGGTAATCTTGGATGCTGAGAGCACAACGAACATCACCTCGACACGGGAG
>CBDUOH010000020.1:0-27374 GCA_965368815.1 uncultured Acidimicrobiia bacterium | reverse complement strand
CGTGCCAATATTCACATGCGGCTTCGACCGCTCAAACTTCGCTTTACCCATGACGGATCTCCTATTCGCCTCTGACCTTGGCCACGATTTCTTGTGCGGCCGCAGTCGGTACTTCTTGATATGAGTGGAACTGCATCGTGTACTGCGCCCTGCCCTGGGTCCTCGACCTGAGGTCGCCCACGTAGCCGAACATCTCGGCAAGGGGGACGAGCGCACTGATGACCTTGGAAGGTCCGCGGGGTTCCATTGATTCGACCTTGCCACGACGGGCCGAGATGTCACCGATGACATCACCCATGTAGTCCTCGGGGGTGACGACCTCAAGGGACATCACCGGTTCGAGCAACTTCACGCCTGCCGTCTTTGCTGCCTCCTGGATGGCCATGGATCCTGCGATCTTGAATGCCATCTCGTTGGAGTCCACAGCGTGGCTGGACCCGTCAATGAGGCGGGCCCTGATGTCAACGAGCGGATAGCCGGCGAGCACACCACTGTCGAGGGCTTCACGCATGCCCTTCTCAACAGCACCGATGTACTCACGAGGCACGTTTCCACCCTTGACAGCATCTTCGAACTCGAAGCCTGATCCAGGCTCGAGCGGTTCGAGATCGATGACCACGTGGCCGTACATACCGGAACCACCGGTCTGACGCTTGAACTTGGCATCGATCTTGTTGACGGGGCGCTTGATGGTCTCGCGGTACGCAACCTGCGGACGACCGACGTTGGCCTCGACCTTGAATTCACGGAAGAGCCGGTCGACGATGACCTCGAGGTGGAGCTCGCCCATGCCCTCGATGATCGTCTGGCCGGTCTCCTCGTCGGTATGGACCTGGAACGTCGGGTCTTCTTCGGCGAGACGGCCGAGGCCCGTTCCGAGCTTGTCCTGGTCCGACTTCGTCTTTGGCTCGATGGCCACCGAAATCACCGGATCAGGGAACGTCATCGACTCGAGCTGGATGGGGTGTTCCGAAGCCGACAGCGTATCTCCGGTCTTCGTGTTCTTCATGCCCACCGCTGCGACGATGTCGCCCGTCATGATCTCTTCGATGTCCTCCTGCTTTGCGGCGTGCATCCGCAGAAGCCGACCGAAGCGCTCCTTCTTCCCGTTCGTGGTGTTGGTCACCGCGTCGCCCTTGTCGGCACGTCCCGAGTACACACGGAAGTAGGTGAGCTTTCCGACATAGGGGTCGGACATGATCTTGAAGGCAAGCGCAGAGAACGGTTCGGAGTCGAGCGCCTTGCGTTCGATGACCGTCTCCTCATCGCCCGGCTTGAAACCCTTCATCGGAGGAAGATCCGCAGGTGACGGCAGGTAGGAGATCACGGCGTCGAGCAATGGCTGGACACCCTTGTTCTTGAATGCGGTACCAAGCATCACGGGGACGAAGTCACGGTCGATCGTGCCCTTCCGGATGACGTACCGGATCTCGTCGGGCGTCAGGTCTTCTTCCAGGAGGTACTTCTCCATGAGGTCTTCATCTTCGGCCGCGACGATGTTGAGCATCTTGTCGTGCCACTCTGCGGCCTGATCGGCGTATTCGGCGGGGATCTCAGTGCGTTCCCACTTGACCCCGTCGTCGTCGTGCCACATGATTGCTTCCATCTCGACCAGGTCGATGACCCCTCGGAAATTGCCTTCCGACCCGATCGGGATCTGGACGGCCACCGGATTCCCGCCGAGCCGGTCGATGATCGACTGCATGGCAGCGAAGAAATCGGCACCGATACGATCCATCTTGTTGATGAAACAGATGCGTGGCACCCGATACTTGTCTGCCTGGCGCCACACGGTCTCGGACTGGGGTTCGACGCCTGAAACAGCGTCGAATACAGCGACGGCACCGTCGAGCACACGGA
Organism: uncultured Acidimicrobiia bacterium; assembly: GCA_965368815.1. Classification (GTDB taxonomy): domain Bacteria; phylum Actinomycetota; class Acidimicrobiia; order Spongiisociales; family UBA5794; genus UBA5794. The sequence continues at coordinate 25,514 of CBDUOH010000020.1, read as the reverse complement.
GGGAACGCTCGACCTCGACCGTGAAGTCGACGTGCCCCGGCGTGTCGATGATGTTGATCGTGTGACCATCCCACATAGCGGTGGTGGCAGCGGACGTGATCGTGATGCCACGCTCCTGCTCCTGCTCCATCCAGTCCATGACGGCCGCGCCTTCATGGACCTCACCGATCTTGTGGGTGCGGCCCGTGTAGTAGAGAATCCGCTCAGTCGTCGTCGTCTTGCCCGCATCGATGTGGGCCATGATTCCGATGTTGCGAATCGTCTCGAGTGGGATGGTTCTTGCCATGATCTCTTACCAGCGGTAGTGGGCGAAGGCCTTGTTGGACTCCGCCATCTTGTGGATGTCTTCACGACGCTTCACTGCGGAACCGGTGCGGTTCGCTGCGTCGAGGATTTCGTTTGCAAGCCGGTCCGACATCGTGTTCTCGCGCCGCTTGCGGGCGAATTCGACGAGCCAACGGACCGACAGGGTCTGGGCACGTCGGGGACGCACCTCGACCGGGACCTGATACGACGAACCACCGACACGACGCGTCCGGACCTCCATGGAGGGACGAATGTTGTCAATGGCGCGCTTGAGGACGGGAAGCGGATCGGAACCGGTGCGCTTCTCGACAGTCTCCATCGCCGTGTAGACGATCCGACGCGCTGCACCCTTCTTGCCCTTGAGCAAGACCTTGTTGATGATCTGGGTCACCAGAATCGACTGGTAGACCGGATCCGGTTCGAGTTTGCGTACTTCTGCTGGGGCTCTCCGCATTACGAGTCCTTCTTCGTTCCGTAGCGGGAACGGGCCTGCTTGCGACCGTCGACACCAGCGGCGTCGAGTGCGCCACGGATGACCTTGTAACGAACACCGGGAAGGTCCTTCACACGCCCTCCACGGACGAGGACGATGGAGTGTTCCTGGAGGTTGTGTCCTTCACCCGGGATGTACGCGGTGATTTCCATCCCTGATGACAGGCGCACACGCGCGACTTTCCGAAGCGCCGAGTTCGGCTTCTTCGGCGTGACGGTGTACACGCGGGTGCACACGCCGCGGCGCTGCGGTGAACCGGCGAGACCGACGGTCCTCATCTTCTTCGGTTTTGGCTTCCGGCCCTGGCGGACCAGTTGCTGCACGGTTGGCACTTGCTTTTCCGTCTCTCTTCTCGGCGCACTCCGACCCGACACCCGGGTATCGGAGTTCTGACGAACGAAAATCGGCACCGTTGCACAGACGCAACAGAGCCGATCCCTGTGATGAACCTCTTCCGACACAACAGCATCCGAGGATGCCTCCGGGTATCGGCGGGTTCGGTCTGGGGTAAACCTGGACGGGAGTATATCGCACGCGTTTCCTAACGCGCAATTCGCACGCAGAACTCATCAGCCTGCTGGCTGATCGCCACCCGGTTTCGTTGAGCGACGATACCACATCGCACCGGCAGTGCGATGTATCAGCGCCGGGCTAGGCCAACCCGTGCTTGACGGCGATCACCGCTGCCTGTGTACGGTCGTGGACGCCGAGCTTGGCGAGGACCGCACTGACGTAGTTGCGCACGGTTCCCTCCGACAGATACAGCTGGGACGCGATGTCGGCGTTCGTGAGCCCTTTGCCGACGAGTGCGAGTACGTCGCGCTCGCGATCGGTGAGATCCGCTCCGATGGCTTCTCCCCTGGGCGCGGGCTGGGACGCCAGCCGTACCAGCAGCCCTCCCGCTATCGAGGGATCAAGATGCGTTTCGCCATCCATCGTCCCCCGTATCGCGTCAACCAGACGCTCCCGTGGTGCATCCTTGAGCAGATACCCTGCCGCACCGGCCCTGATCGCATCGAGAACCCAGGTCTCGTCTGCATAGGTGGTCAGCACGAGCACCCGCACGTCAGGGTGCAGACGAAGGATCTCACGGGTGGCCTGTACGCCGTTCATGATGGGCATGTGCAGATCCATCAGCACCAGATCGACATCTCCTTCTGCGACGGCCGCCACCGCAGCGGCGCCGTCGGCAACCGCTGCGACCACCTCGAAGCCCGCCACACGGTCGAGGATCGTGCGGAGCCCTTCGCGGACGACTTCCTGGTCGTCACAGATCAGCAATCTCGTCATGCGTCTGCGTCCTGTCCGTGCTGTGGCGGCATGCCACCCGGTCGGGCGGTCGGCCCAGCCATGGGCGCACGCAGCACGATCCGTGTTCCGTCGCCGATCCGTGACTCGACAGTCACCGATCCGCCGACCAGGCCCGCCCGCTCCTGCATCCCGGTGAGGCCATGGTGGCCGTCGGCGAGGTTTCCGGTGTCGAAGCCAGAACCGTCGTCGGTGACAAGGAGTTCGACCGTCCCTCGATCCATGCGCAGCGTAACCATCGCGACATGGGCATCTGCGTGTCGCGAGATGTTGGTGAGGGCCTCTTCGGCGACGCGATAGATGACCTGTTCGAGTGCCTGATCGAGCACGGGGATCGTCTGAGGCGCATCCAGCGTCACGTCCATCCCCGAAACGGCGACGGTGTCCTCGACCAGCCAGACCAAAGCACCACGCAGTCCCCGGTCTTCGAGCGGAGAGGCCCTCAGATCCGCAATGGCCCTGCGAGCCTCAGCCAGCCCATCCCGCACGCCTGCCAATGCACGATCGACGAGCCGGCGCGCATCGTTGGGATCGTCGTCCCATACAGCCGCTGCAGCTTCGAGCTGGATCGCGGTCCCGGTCATCGAGTGCGCAAGGGTGTCGTGCAGTTCACGGGCGAGCCGATTCCGTTCCCGCTCCGTCGACATCCGGTCGACGACGGCCGCATAGGTCTGGAGTTTGACTCTCGCCTCGCGCTGGCGGGCAACCAACTTGGAAATGAAGAGCCCCAGGAACAGAAACAGCAGACCCCTTGCCAACAACAGCGCACCGATGACAGTGAGATCGAGGTCGAACGCGGGGTTCTCCTCGACCGATGTCGCCAGAACACCACCGACGGCGACGAGATCGACGATGGTCGATCCCACGGCGAACACGACGATCCACCGGTATCGGTACTGCCAGGCGACGAGCACGAACGGAACGAACAACAGGAAGAAGGCGACCCAGTAGTCGCTGATCGCCTCATTCGGCGAGTACCCGGCCGCAAGACGGTTGTGGATCGTCGACACGGCGTCCGCGATCGGGGCCACAGTGGCCACGAGGATCGCGAGCGGGAGGAAGACGCCACCGAGCACCCGCTCGAACCACGGAACCAGGAGCAGGATCATCAGCAGTCCGAACAGGACGATGCCGACCTCGGGAAAATGTGGAGGCGATGGCGGGTTGTCGCCCCGGCTACCGATGAGAACGGCCACGAGCAACGCGAGGCGGATACCCACGTACCAGCGGAACAGGTTGAGAAGGCCGGGTTCGATCATGGTGCTCACGACGTCCATTGTGCCGTGCGGTGTGCTGACTTCACAGTGTTTGGGATCACACACGATGTGACAGATGTCATGGGTCTCTCATGCCTTGCGTGACTGGTCGGTTCCGGACTCTCCTGATCGACTGATCACAAGCAACCACACCACAGGAGGTGGATCGTGAGAAAGACACTCGTCGCACTGCTGGTGGGAGTCGCACTGATTGCATCAGCGTGCTCGATCGACGTGGAAGCGAACCCGGACGGGTCGCTGACCGTGACATCGAACGTCACACAGGAAAAGCTGCAGGCAGCGCTCAACACCATGATCAAGGACCCGAACGTCGAGAGTCTCGATGTCGACTTCCGAGACGGCTACATCGCCGTCGAAGGTATCGGCACCGACCCGAACACCGGGGACCGGACCGAGACATCGTTCACAGCGGTGCTGAGCGTGGTCGATGGTCATCTCGACGCCGAGATCTCGGACGCACTCTTCAACGGTTATCCGATCCCGGATCCGATCGTGGAATCGTGGAACCGGAGCCTTGCGAGGAACCTCGAGCGTGAGGGACGCAAGGATCCCGACTCGACACTCACGGAGGTGACGGTCACAGACAGCGACATCACCATGGTGTGGCATGTCGAGACCGAAGCGAGCAAAGGCTGACAACCAACGAGTCGTGTGGGGCGGGGCGCTGCGGCGCCTCGCTTCATCGCGTCATGCCTTCTCGCCGTGCGATGTGCCGTGATCATCGCCCACGACATCGTCAAACCGAGCGAAGGCGTGGAGTCGGTCTATGCCCGCGACATCAGCAAACCCCTCGGAAACGTACAAATGGTGTTGACGCTGTTCATCGTCGGTGAGCAGCACCTTTTGCCGCACGTGGGCGTATCGATCGACGATGTGGTCGAGCAGCGCCCGACCGAGTCCTTCGCCCTGCCGGTCGGGGTGCACGAGCAGGTCCTGGATGTAGAGAATGGAGACGTCATCACTCATGCCGCGCACCAGACCGACGAGTCCCCCATCCCCCCGGATCACGGCCACGTAGGAGGACTGCTCGATGGCGCGTCGGAGAGCCGCCGGATCGCCTGTGTAGAGGGTCCACCCGACAGCGTCGTACAGCTTGACGAGCTCGTCAGCGTCGAGCGAATCGACGGCCCGGATGTCCCTGTCGCGCATCAGATGGGAAAGGCCGGTGGCGGTTCTGACGGTGGCGCCGGTTCGACGGGATCGACATCACCGGGCTCCACGGCGGTCATCTCGGGTTTCGAGGGCCGGGCGGAACCCTGGCGGAATTCGCGCAACCCAGCCAGGGCGAAGATCACGACGATCACTGCGCCGAAGATGAAGCCGTTGACCACCGCGAGAGGCACGATCACACCGACTGAGACCCACGTGACGATCTGTGCGATCAGCGGAGCCCGTTTCTCATTGAAGATGGCGATGAAGTGCTGCATCATGTGCCCGCCGTCGAGGGGCACGATCGGGATCCAATTCAGGACACCCCATACGAGCGCAACAAACACGAAATAGTCCAGAAAGTCGATGATCAGGTCCGGCCACGACGTGAACACGCCCATCCAGGCGAGACCCACGAGCGCAAGCCCGACCGCTATCCCCGCTGCCGAGCCGGCGGCCGATATCAGAAACGAACGACCGTGGCTCACCGGTTGCCTGTGCACGAACGATGTCAGACCACCCAGACCGTACACCGTGATGTTGACATCGCTCGCTCCGAACCTCCGTGCGGTGAGCGCATGACCGAGTTCGTGCAGGATGATCGCCACGAACGCCGCCACAACCCACAGCAGCGCTGCCTGTGCTGAATCACGGGGACCCAGCACGACGATGAGAAGGAACGAGAGGTGGACCCCGATGGGAATCCCGAAGAGCGTGAACCGAAGCATGGTACGAAGGTACACCGATACGAACGGTGCGCAGACCCTCGGACGCGCGCGGGAGTGATTCGCTAGGGTCGAGTTCGTCGAAGGAGAGATCATTCGCCCGTGGAGTGCACGCGTTCGGAGGATTGCGCTGATTCCTGTCGCAGCGATCCTCATACTCCTTGTCACTGCTCCGGTTCTCGCCCAGGAGATCGAGTTCAGGATCGTCGGCTTCGGTGATCAGGACTGCACCAGCGGAAGCAACCGCCTCAACGCATCATCGGCTGACCCGTTCGACATCCAGGCTTGTGTGACCGATGGCGGAAGTCCCGTGCCCGGTGCGGCCATCACAGCAATTGTCACGCACGCCGACGGCTCGACGGAGGAGATCGAGCTCACGACGGGGAACGATGGCACCGTCACCTACACCGTGGTCCCGGTGGATGCGGGAACGACCACAGTGGAGATGTGCATTGATGGCAACTGTGACTTCGGGGTCCTGACGATGGACGCCGACAACCCGCCGCAACCGCCTGCCGTGGCCACATACCTCGGTCCAACGATCGACATGGGGCCCTCGCAGGCGATTCTTGACGGCACTGACGACTTCGATGATCCATACACCGGAGGCCCGGCGGAGCCAGGCATCGCCGACCCAAGAATGGACATCACGTCATACCGATACCTCGGAAACGACGGAGGCACGGCCATGTGGGAGATCACCACGTTGGGCAACGCCTGCGAGCTGTACGAAGATCCCGCCACTCCGTGGTTCCAGTTCACGGTGTTCGTGAGCTCACCGGACGATCAGCACTACAACGTCACCTACCGGACGAGCGCGGGCGCCGAGCCGTATGCGAACGCCTATTCCAACGGCGTGAACCTCGGGTCGACGGTGATGCTCCCGAGCTGCTCGAATGGCGTGATCACCATTTCGGCGACCGGTGTCGACGTCCCTCCGGGTTCCCAGATGCAGGTGGTTTCGTGGTACAGCCTTGATCCGCTGAGCTCCGGCTATCAGGACTTCGCAGACGGATTCCCGACCGCAGTCGTTCCAGACCCGATCGAGAGCACATCATCCACCGTTGTCACCACGACGGCGGCCGTCGCAGCGTCGACAACCAGCCCGGAGCCGACGAGTACGAGCGGTTCGTTCCCGATCTGGATTCCGATCGTGGTGTTCGGGGTTGCCGTCGGCGGATACTTCGCATATCGCAGTACCCGACCGGACGGGGTGGTTGCACTCTCGACAGGCACGGATGAAGTGACCGATGCCGATCTGGCCCAGTACCGCAGTGGCGACCTGGGTTCCTACACCGACGTCTATGCGGGTGACGGTGCCGGTTCCGATCACATTCCCGATGGCCTCGACTCGGGTTGGGCAAACCTCCTTGCCATCGAGGAGGAAATCCAAGAGGCATACCTCGGTGCCTTTCGGGCATTGCTGGGCGACATCACCGAGCAGTACCGGTCCTATCGCAGTGCCATTGATGTGTTCAAGGAGAAGTTCGTCAAAATAGCATCGGGGACAACCGAACTTCAGGGGTACCTGCAACGGTGGGCGGAGAACCGGCAAACAGCACAGAAACAGGACATTGCGTTCGCCATCATCACCGTTGTGTGGGGTATCGGCAGCCTTGGCGTCAAGACCGTGCAGTGGATCAGTAGGGGACGAACGACCCGCGCCCTGGCAACCGCAGCGGATGAGGCTGCTGCTGTCAGTGACGCAGTCTCGGATGCCGCGACTGCGGTTGACTCCGCTATCGACCCATCAACCCGCAAGATCTTCGATCGATACGCCGCTGAGTTGGGTGTCGACGCCGATGCATGGATCGCACGCCACGGGAATGACTTCACCAAAGCCGATCGAGCGCTACGGAATCAAGTTGGACTCGCTCGTGGATGGCACGGCATCACACGCAACGCCGAAGATGTGATCAACCGCCTTCTCGTGAACGGACGCGGCGCCGTCGCAGGGAGAGCTGCTCAGATTGACCCCGCAGACGTCGCAAAGCTCAAGGAATGGGCACGAGCCGATGGGTTCTGGGAGGGTCTTGCCACCGCCGCTGGCGAGATCAGCTATGACGTCGTCCAGTCTGCGGGCGGGAGCGGGCCGGTGGGAGACGTGATCCAGTTGTTCTACAACGCCGACGACATCAAGTTCCTCAAGCAGCTCGTCGCCGTTGACGGAGACGCAGCTGCACTCGCAAAAGCCCTCGGCCCCGCGCAGGTGTCAGCGCTTGAACTCCTCACCGACGCGGGATTCGCCGGGGCAGGGATCGCTGGGCTCGGTGGGAGTCTCAATTCGCTGCTGTCCGGTCAAGCGCTCACGGGCGGACTGGACCTTGGTTCGTACACGGACCAGTTCGGCGGCTGGGTGGGTTCCGTCGATGCCGGCTTGGGCTGGGCTGTACTCGACGGCCTATGGGGCTTGGTCACCTCACCATTCGAGACCTTCTCAGGGTTGGCTCACACACTCGGAGCGCAGGGCCGGTACATCGACTTCCTGGCATCCCACGGCGACGACCTCACCGGTATGGGCAGCGCACTCCAAGACGCGGTCGATTCCCTGAGCGGCATGATCGGAGCCATCGAGCGCGCTGACCTTGACGATCCCACATCATCGCTCGGGGGCCGGTCGGCCGATCGACTCCGTGGTCTGATCGACGAGATGGACGCCCACGAGGCTTCGGCGTCGGACGACTGGCGTGCCAGGAACTCCGACGATGTTGCGGCTCGGCGTGCCCACATCCAACAGAAGATTGCGGACATAGAACGGGTGACCGACGCACTCCAGGATCAGCTACTCAGACTTAGCCAGATACGGGACTGGATCAATGGTCTGCGAACCAATCCCGACGGTTCACTCAGGGACGCCGTCGATCTGTGGAATCCCGAGATTCTTGCTCGGCTCGGCGCAGCTGATCTGATGCTTGGGGGCATGGTGGTCAACGCCCTGACGGGGGGATCGTCACCGCAACCACCTTCAGCTCCAGCGGACGAGGTACCTCCTCCCCGGGACCCATTCGACGGTGACGACAACCCGTTCGCTGATTTCGACACACAGTCGGACGCTGCCTATGAAGCCGAATGGCGTGGCGAACTCGACGACGTGTTCGGTGACGAGTAGCCAGCAGAGGCCAAGGACTGGAAGAGCTTCATGCCGCGGTGTCCGATCTGCGCTCCAGAAACTGCCAATCCATGCTCAAGTTTGCGGGCTGTGGGGTCGAGAGAAGTAGAAACAACCCGCGAGATGCCACCGCATGCTGCAAGCAATCGAACAATTCGTCGCCGACGACTACGCGCGCGCCGTCGCGATGGTCGGGCTCGTGACCGATGAACCCTCCTATGCCGACGAGGGAGTCCAGGCGGCGTTTGTCAAGGTGACGACCGACGAACGTCGGTACTCCAACGTCGCCGCGCGCATCGCCGTCGTCGCGTCCGGCGAGACCCGCCAGATCGCACGCCGCGAGATCAACGACGCCGCTGCTGAACGCGACGTGCCTCCACACGCCCTCGCATCTCCCCCGCTCGTACAGGACTCCCCGATCGCGGGGGCAATCCGCGAGCTTCCCCAGCGTCGACGGGAGATCGTGCTCCTGCACTTCTATCTCGAAGCGTCGGTCGCCGAGATCGCGGAAGTCGCCTACATCAACGAATCGACCGTCATCGCGCACATCGACCAGGCTCGACAGACAATCGCTGACTACCTCGTCAGCGCATCCGACGAGGCGGACGAATGAGCTTCGACCAGCGCCTCACCGACATCATGCAGGCCGACATCAAAACGGGCCCGGTACCCGAGGGTCTGGTGGATGCTCTGGTGGAACAACTGACCGAGCCTCCTGCGCCCGAACCCGTTCCGTTCCACGCTGTCGTGATGTCCGCGCTGCACATCCCGGACTTCCGGATCGGACGCCGTGCAGCCGCCATTGCACTTGTCATCCTCACCCTCGGCATCGGTGGGGCCGCTGCAGCCGTTGTCACGAGCGGTGGGGATCCGACAGTGACCGCCGACGGCCTCGGCCCCGTGCCCATCGATACGACCACGACGCAATCGCACAACGGCGCATCGTCGACCACCTCAGGGGCAGGGAACGTGGCACCGCCAGGTACCGAAGTCGCCACATCGACGTCGACGCTCGAAACAACCACGAGCCTGCTCGGTGGCACCATCACCACCACCACGACCAAGAAGTCCGGAGGATCCTCCAGCCCGACGACCACAGCAGGCACCCCGATCGGCACGACGACCACGACTACGGCCCCGGCGACGACCACCACTGCCGCTGCGACGACCACCACCACGGTGCCGCCCACCACGACCTCAACGACCGTGGCTCCCACGACCACCACCACGGTGCCACCGACCACGACGACGACCGTGCCGCCAACAACCACCACCACGGTCCCTCCGACCACGACGACGACCACGGTGCCAGCAACAACCACGACGACCACGATCCCCTAGACCCACCGGTGCGATCGGAATCAGTCGGGCACCTCCATGGTTCGCACGACCACGAACCGATCGACCCGGGGACCCAAAGAAAACGGGCCGCCCGTGAGGACGACCCGTCTTGTGGGTTGGTGTGACAGGACGAGGGCTACTCGTCGGTGTCCTCGCCGTCTGAGCTCGTGGAAGCACCAAGCGATGCAAGCCACTCGGCCGGATCCGCAGGAAGCGAGTCATCCGCCGAATCCATCTCAACGTCACCGAACAGCGACTCCGCAGTGGGAACCGGCGCACCCGGGATCATCGGCTCGATCTTCTGGTACATGGTGGAACCAGTACCGGCTGGGATGAGCTTCCCGATGATCACGTTCTCCTTGAGACCACGCATGTAGTCCGACTTCGCGTTGAGCGATGCTTCTGTGAGCACCCTGGTCGTCTCCTGGAACGATGCCGCAGAGAGCCACGAATCCGTTGCGAGCGACGCCTTGGTGATACCCATGAGTTCGGGTCGACCTTCGGCCGGCTTCGAACCCGCCTCGACGAGGTCACGGTTCGTGTCCCTGAACTCCTGCGCATCGACAAGCTCGGCAGGCAGCCATGGTCCGTCACCCGGGTTGACGATCCGCACCCGACGAAGCATCTGTCGAACAATCAGTTCGATGTGCTTGTCGTGGATGTCAACACCCTGTGATCGGTACACCTCCTGCACCTGCTCGACCAGATAGCGCTGGCATGCTCGCACACCCTGGATGTTCAGAACTTCCTTGGGGTCGAGCGGTCCCTCGGTCAACTGCGTTCCCGGTTCGATGATGTCGCCCTCGTGCACACGCATGCGAGCTCTCACCGGCAGCGGGTACGAGGTCTCCTCGTCGCCGTCGACGATGACGATCGAACGATTGCCGTTGTCTGGATCCTCATCGATGCGCACGGCGCCACCGACCTCGGAGAGGATCGCCACACCCTTGGGTGTACGCGCCTCGAACAGCTCCGTGACACGGGGCAAACCGTGGGTGATGTCCTCGCCGGCGATACCACCCGTGTGGAAGGTACGCATGGTGAGCTGGGTTCCCGGCTCACCGATCGACTGGGCAGCCATGATCCCGACAGCGGTGCCGGGCTCGACCATCGAACCCGTCGCGAGGTCGATTCCGTATGACAGCTGGGAGATGCCGTGACGACTCGTGTCGGTGAGTGGCGAGCGCACTCGCACTTCCGTCACCTGGTCGAGCACCGTCAATCCGTTGACAGCTTCACGGTCGAGCATGAATCCCTTCCGGAGCTTGCGCCCATCGGGTAGCTCGACGAGCGAACGCCCGTCCTTGACATCCTCGGCAAGCACGCGTCCGAAGATCCGGTCGCGGAGATGCTTGACCACCGCGCCGTCCTTGTCCCGTGTCTTGACGACGAGACCGGGGTCCTCGGTTTCCTCCTGATGGATGATGATCTCCTGCGAGACATCAACCAACCGGCGGGTCAGGTATCCCGAGTCGGCAGTACGCAGCGCCGTGTCGGCAAGGCCCTTACGGGCACCGTGTGTCGAGATGAAGTACTCGAGCACGGTCAGTCCCTCACGGAAGTTTGCACGGATCGGCTGGGGGATGATGTCACCCTTCGGGTTGGCCACGAGGCCACGCATCCCTGCGATCTGACGGAGCTGCATGATGTTCCCACGTGCACCCGAGCGGACCATCATGTCCATCGGGTTGAACGGATCCTCCTGCAGGGTCTCCTGCATCGCATCCTTGACCTCGTCCGTTGCGACGGTCCAGATCTCGATCAACTCCGAACGACGCTCGTCGTCGGTGATGATTCCCTTCTGGTACTGCGACTCGACCTTGGCTGCCTGATCCTCGAACTTGGCGAGAATCTGCTTCTTCTCCGGTGGCGTCTTGACGTCCTGGAGTCCGATGGTGAGACCGGCGACCGTTGCGTAATGGAACCCGAGTTCCTTGATCGCATCAAGGGTGTTCGCCACATCAGGCTTGTCGTAGGTGTTGATCACCTCTTCGACGATGGTCCGGATGTCGCCCTTGCGGAGCACGGCGTTGAGGAAGGGGAAGCCCTTCGGGAACGCTGTGTTGACAAGTGCCCGACCGAACGTCGTCTCGGTGAGGATCTCACCGTCGACGGGCTCGTCGTTGATGAGGTGCTTGAGTAGCGGCTTGAGCTCGGCATGGAGATCGGGATCGCCTGCCAAGTCCCCCACCCTGATCTTGATCGGGGCATGGAGGGACAGATCGCCCATCTCGTAGGCCATCTGTGCCTCATCGACCGACGAGAACGCACGGCCGGCACCCTTGGCATCCTCAACGAATGCCGACAGGTAGTACATGCCGATGATCATGTCCTGTGATGGGGTCACGATCGGACGTCCGTCGGCAGGGCGCAGCACGTTGTTCGATGACAACATCAGGATGCGTGCCTCGGCCTGGGCCTCTGCTGACAATGGCAGGTGCACGGCCATCTGGTCACCGTCGAAGTCGGCGTTGAATGCCTCACATACGAGAGGATGCAATTGGATCGCCTTGCCCTCGATGATCACAGGCTCGAATGCCTGGATACCGAGACGGTGCAGCGTGGGGGCACGGTTCAGGAGAACCGGGTGTTCCTGGATGACGTCAGCGAGCACGTCCCACACCTGGGGACGACGACGCTCGACCATCCGCTTGGCCGCCTTGATGTTCTGTGCGATGTCGAGATCCACCAGGCGCTTCATCACGAACGGCTTGAACAGCTCGAGAGCCATGATCTTGGGAAGACCACACTGGTGCAATCGCAGCTGCGGACCGACGACGATGACGGAACGGCCCGAGTAGTCGACACGCTTTCCGAGCAGGTTCTGACGGAAACGCCCTTGCTTGCCCTTGAGCATGTCGGACAAGGACTTGAGCGGACGGGAACCGGGACCTGTCACGGCCCGGCCACGACGACCGTTGTCGAAGAGCGCGTCGACGGCTTCCTGGAGCATCCGCTTCTCGTTGTTCACGATGATCTCAGGGGCGCCGAGATCGATCAGTCGCTTCAAGCGGTTGTTCCGGTTGATCACACGGCGATAGAGATCGTTCATGTCCGAGGTCGCGAATCGCCCACCATCGAGCTGAACCATCGGGCGGAGATCCGGCGGGATGACCGGGATCGCCTCGAGGATCATGCCCTGTGGGTCGTTCTTGCCGTCGGCGAACGGCTGGACGACCTTCAGGCGCTTCATCGCACGCTGGCGACGCTGCTGCGACTTGGCGTCGAGATCTGCACGGAGGCTTTCGATTTCCTCGTTCAGGTCCATTCGGGCGATGAGGTCCTTGACGAACTCGGCACCCATGCCACCGACGTAGTACTCGCCGTAGCGGTCGATGATCTCCCGCCACAACTGCTCGGACTCGATCAGGTCGCGCGGCTTCATGGTCTTGAAGCTGTCAAAGGCCTCGTCCAGGAGGTCGACCTCGACGGTCGAACGATCCTGACGGTCCTTGATCTCGCGCTCGACTTCCTTCTTCCGGGCACTGATCTCGTTCGGCTTGGCTCCGGCGTCCTCCATCTGGGCGAGTTCGCCCTCGAGGCGCTCAAGACGTGCCGCCTGCCATTCCTCGAACTCCTCGGTGATGAGGATGCGCTCGTGGCGGGCGGCCTCCTCGAGATCCGGGAGGTCCTTCGTGCGCTTCTCGTCGTCGACGTGCGTCACGAGGTAGGCCGCGAAGTAGATGACCTTCTCGAGGTCCTTGGGGGACATGTCGAGCAGGTATCCGAGTCGCGAAGGGACGCCCTTGAAGAACCAGATGTGGGTGACAGGGGCGGCAAGTTCGATGTGGCCCATGCGCTCACGACGGACCTTGGCCCGCGTGACCTCGACACCACACCGCTCACAGATCACACCGCGGAAACGGACGCGCTTGTACTTTCCGCAGTAGCACTCCCAGTCCCTTGTCGGACCGAAGATGCGCTCGTCGAACAGACCGTCCTTCTCAGGCTTGAGTGTCCGGTAGTTGATCGTTTCGGGCTTCTTGACCTCGCCGAAGGACCATGAGCGAATCTGGTCCGAGGACGCGAGACCAATTCTCAGTTCGTCAAATACTTGTGCCACGTGTTACTCCCGCTTTCAGAATCTCGGACTCAGACCGTTTCCAGGTCTGGGCGCTCGGGTCGTGAGATATCAATTCCGAGGGATTGCGCCGTCCGGAAGACATCGTCTTCAAGGTCCTTGAGTTCCACTTCCTCACCAGCCGAGAGCATCTCGACGTTGAGGCACAGTGATTGCATCTCCTTGACGAGGACCTTGAAGGACTCAGGGATGCCCGGTTCTGGGATGTTCTCGCCCTTGACGATCGCCTCATAGACCTTCACCCGCCCGCGGACATCGTCCGACTTGATGGTGAGCAGCTCCTGGAGTGCGTAGGCGGCACCGTATGCCTCGAGTGCCCACACCTCCATCTCGCCGAACCGCTGACCGCCGAACTGCGCCTTACCACCGAGCGGCTGCTGGGTGATCATCGAGTACGGACCGGTCGACCGTGCGTGGATCTTGTGATCGACGAGGTGGACGAGCTTGAGGATGTACATGTATCCGACCGTGATCGGTGAATCGAATGGCAGACCGGATCGACCGTCGAACAGCTGACCCTTGCCTTCGGGATTGATCAGCTGCACGCCGTCACGGTTGGGGTGCGACTTCTCAAGCACCTTGAGGACCTCGTCCTCGTGGGCGCCGTCGAACACAGGAGTTGCCACACGGGTCCACGGCTCAGCTCCGCCAGAGGCAGGGCTCTCAAGATCGTCGAACGCTTCCCAGCCAGTGGCTGCGGCCCATCCGAGATGTGTTTCGAGCACCTGACCGAGGTTCATGCGGGACGGAACACCGAGCGGCGACAAGATGATGTCGACAGGGGTTCCATCCTCGAAGAACGGCATGTCCTCCTCAGGGAGGATCTTGGCGATGACACCCTTGTTGCCGTGGCGTCCGGCGAGCTTGTCGCCAGCAGAGATCTTGCGCTGCTTCGCGACGTACACACGCACGAGCTCGTTCATCCCGGGAGGCAGGTCGTACCCGTCCTCGCGGCTGAACTCCTTGACGGCAATGGCCTTTCCGGATTCACCATGGGGCACCTTGAGCGACACATCACGGACTTCGCGTGCCTTCTCACCGAAGATGGCTCGGAGGAGACGCTCTTCGGGCGTCAGCTCGGTCTCACCCTTCGGGGTCACCTTGCCGACCAGATAGTCGCCGGGGCCGACTTCTGCGCCGATGCGGATGATGCCGCGATCGTCGAGGTCCATGAGTACCTCTTCAGCGACATTCGGGATGTCACGAGTGATCTCTTCGGCTCCGAGCTTCGTGTCGCGAGCCTCGATCTCGTGTTCCTCGATGTGGATCGACGACAGGATGTCTTCTTTGACCAGTCGCTCAGAGATCACGATGGCGTCCTCGAAGTTGTGGCCCTCCCACGGCATGAACGCAACCATGAGGTTCCGTCCGAGCGCAAGTTCGCCACCATCGGTGGAAGCACCGTCAGCAAGTGGCTGACCGGCCTTGACCTTCTCGCCCTCGACGACGATCGGCTTCTGATTGATGCATGTGCCCTGGTTCGAGCGCTCGAACTTCTCAAGCACAAGCGTGTGCTTCTTGTTCGCGCCGGATTCCTTGATGACGATCTCGGTGCCTGTGACGGTCACCACCTCACCATCGACGGGTGAAACAACGACCTCGCCAGAGTCAACGGCAGCGCGAGCCTCCATGCCGGTTCCGACGAGCGGAGCGTCCGACTTGATGAGAGGCACTGCCTGGCGCTGCATGTTGGAACCCATGAGGGCTCGGTTTGCATCGTCATGCTCGAGGAACGGGATCAACGCCGTGGCCACCGAAACGACCTGCTTGGGCGACACGTCCATGTAGTCGACGTCTTTGGCTGCGACGGTGTCCACCTCGCCACCGGTCTTGCGAACAAGGACGCGGTCGTTTGAGAACTTGCCGTCGGGGTCGAGCGGAGCGTTGGCCTGTGCGATGATGTGCCCCTCTTCGAGGGCAGCTGTCAGGTAGTCGACATGTGCCGTCACCTTGCCGTCGACGACCCGGCGATACGGGCTCTCGATGAAGCCGTATGGGTTCACACGTGCATAGGAGGCGAGCGAACCGATGAGACCGATGTTCGGTCCCTCGGGAGTCTCGATCGGGCACATCCGTCCGTAGTGGGACGGGTGCACGTCGCGAACCTCGAAGCCGGCTCGCTCACGACTCAGGCCACCGGGGCCGAGGGCAGAGAGACGCCGACGGTGCGTGATCGAAGCGAGCGGGTTCGGCTGGTCCATGAACTGGCTGAGCTGTGAGGTCCCGAAGAACTCCTTGATCGACGCCACGACCGGCCTGATGTTGATCAGTGTTTGCGGTGTGATCGCCTCGGGGTCCTGGGTCGTCATGCGCTCGCGCACGACACGCTCGAGTCGGGTGAGTCCGACACGAATCTGGTTCTGGATCAGCTCCCCGACCGTGCGAATGCGTCGGTTCTGGAAGTTGTCGATGTCATCGACCCGGAAACCCTCGACACCGTTGTGGAGGCCCATGAGATACTTGATCGTGTCGACCATGTCCTCATTGGTGAGCAGCCCCTGCTCGTCAGCGCTGTAGTTCTCAAGGACCGAGGTCCCCGTGTCGCCACGCAGCTTCTGGTTGACCTTGTAACGACCGACCCGCGTCAGGTCGTAGCGCTTCGGCGTGCGGAAGAGGGTCTTGATCAACGAACGGGCGGACTCGACCGTCGTGAGCTCACCCGGCCGCAATTTGCGGTACAGGTCGAGCAGTGCCTCGTCCCTCGTTGAGGTCGGGTCCTTCTCGATCGTGTTGCGCACCAATTCGGAGTCGCCGAGCAACGCGATGATCTCCTCGTCCGTCTCGGCGATAGAGAGGGCCCGCAGGAATGTGGTCACGAACTGACGACGCTTGCGGTCGACGCGGACACCGATGGTGTCCTTCTTGTCGATGTCGAACTCAAGCCAGGCACCTCGGCCGGGGATGACCTTGGAGGCATAAACCCGTCGGCCCGATGTCTTGTCGATCGACTCGTCGAAGTACACACCGGGGCTCCGAACGAGCTGGCTCACGACGACACGCTCGGTGCCGTTGATGATGAAGGTGCCGTTGCGTGTCATCATCGGGAAATCCCCGAGGAAGACCTGCTGCTCCTTGATCTCGCCGGTCTCCTTGTTCAGGAACCGCGCAGTGACGAACAGAGGGCGCGAAAAGTTTGCGTCGCGATCCTTGGCTTCTTCGATGGAAAGTGGCGGCTCATCGAAACGATGATCGGTGAGCTCGAGGGCAAGGTTGCCGGTGAAGTCTTCGATGGGGGAAACCTCATCGAACATCTGCTTGAGACCGGACTCTAGAAAGGCTTCGAACGACTCTCTCTGGATACCAAGAAGATCCGGGACTTCCTGGACCTCAGGGATCTTGGCGAACGACAACCGGCTGGAACGCGCACGGGCCAACGCGACTCCTCCTCATATATAGACGACGCAGCAACAACGGAGCTGAGAACAGTTAAGGGCGAATGCGTCAGGATAGCACAAATCCGAGATAGCGCACCACTATCCCGGCTCTTCCTGTGGAGAGTCGTAAAAACTTCGTTCAACTGTGGTGGCAGGATACCCGCCCGAGCGAATACGGTCAAGAATCGAAATCCGATTCGGGTGAAACCGCAATCGGCCCCGTGGCCACCCAGAATGCTCAGTGGCGGTGGATGTGCGGGTGCGCTGCGGGGTCCGCATCGGGTGGCGAGGCACCGCTGGCATTCGCGCTCCACTCGTATGTCTCCAGCTCGTCGGTCATCGTCACATGCCCGCCGAATACCGATGAGATCTCCTCGATGCCCCTGGCTCGGCCCTCGGCGGACGAGAGCTCGGGGCCGACATGGACGAGGAACAACGCGCCGACTCCCGCCTCGGCAGCCATCTCGGCTGCTCCGAGCGTTCCGGTCTGCCCACTGGCAACTCCCCGTTCGTCCAGGCTCGACTGGAAGTTGCCACACATCGAAACGAGGACATCTGCTCCGCGGGCAAGCTCGACGACACGCGCACATGGTTGGGTGTCCCCGGTGAACACGATCGACCCCTCGTTCGTGTCGAGGCGATATGCGAGCGAATCGTGGTACGGCTCGACATGCTCGGCGGGCGCCGCCGTCACCGTGAACTCGTCGCTCGTGAACACGACACCAGGTTCGATGTCCGCTGCATCCACGGCCAACCGTGGCCTGGGAAGGGTTCCGCCCCGGCCTTCGTACATCCTCTGGCTCAGGGGGTGGTTGATCCGGGCATCAAGGTCGTATGCGAACGCACCGTTGTCCCCCACCAAACGGTCGGTGATCGACTCGGTGTTCCTCGGCCCGAACACCTTGAGTGTCTCCTCGTCACCGATGCTCTCGTCCCACCGGGTGAGCATGAAGCATGGATAGTCCACGTCATGATCGAAATGATGGTGCGTGAAGAACAGATGATCGATGTCAAGTGGGGTGATCCCCATCTGGACCATCTTGTAGGTGGTCGCCGGACCGCAGTCGAACATGACGTGACGCCCGCCGACCTCGACGATATGCGCCGACCCGAAGCGGGCCTTGTTCGGGCGCGGACCCCCCGAACCCAGAACATGCAACTTGGCCAAGCCGTCCTCCCGACGTTGAGCGACATTGTCGCAGACGATGGGCCACGCTAGCCGGACCGGTCTACGTGTCGGAGGGTTGCGTTCGCGTGATTGCGAGCAGGTGGGGTCCGAGGCCGACGAGTGACTCTTCCGACTCGATGAGACGTGCGGCTTCGACGATGACGGCCCTGCGATCAGGATCCTCCCACGATCGCTGAAGTCGCGGAATCCATGCCGCGATGCCTTCGACCCCCAGAACCGCTTCGACAGCCAATCCGGCTTCCGTGGGTTCGTTGCGAGCCTCATCGGGGTGGTGGAAGTATGCGGTGGTGAAGAAGTCGTGCCCTTCGACGTTCCGATGCTGCCCGTCGGTGAGGTCCTGTCGGACGATTTCCATGAAGACGGGATTGAAGATCACGTCTTCGGCCAGACCACTGAAGAGCGATGCAAAGCGTGAGATCATCGCTCCGATCACGAGACCACCCGGTTTTGCGACCCTCGCTCCTTCACGCCACGACAGGATCCTGTCCGCACGATCAGGGAGGTGGTAGAGCGGTCCCAGGAGGAGCACGACGTCGTATGTGTCGTCCTCGAAGGCCAACTGTCGCCCGTCACCGATCGTGGCGGTGAACTCCCGATGCCCTCCCAGGCTGGCGTTGGCCTCATCGATGTGCCGTGGCACGGGGTCGATGAGATCGACGGCGTGTCCTGCGTCGAGGAGCCACTCGGCGTGGACGCCTGCGGCACCCCCGACATCGAGCACCCGGCATCGTTCGTGTGGCAGGAAGCGCTCGATGATCTCACGCGTCCGGATCAGCTCGAGCTCACCGAGCCCGTTCCGCATCCGCTGGTCCTCATCCCACGCGTTCTGGTAGTAGTCGAGGATCTTGGGGTCAATCGACGGGCCGTCCATGGGTCGAGACTACAGAAATGGCGCTGGCCCGTCCGACCACACCACCCCGTGGCGCGACAAAGGGAGCGGGCGTACCCGCTCCCTTCGACGTCACGTGCGTGTGCTACTTCAGTTCGACCGAAGCACCGGCAGCCTCGAGGGCTTCCTTTGCCTTGTCGGCGGTCTCCTTGTCGACACCCTCGAGGATGTTCGACGGAGCTTCGTCGACGAGCGCCTTCGCTTCCTTGAGACCAAGGCTCGTGAGACCACGAACTTCCTTGATCACCTGGATCTTCTTGTCGCCTGCGCCTGAGAGCACGACGGTGAATTCGTCCTGCTCCTCAACCTCTGCGGCGGCTTCGCCACCAGCAGCCACGGCGGCGACAGCCACTGGCGCAGCAGCCGTCACATCGAACTTCTCTTCAAATGCCTTGAGGAACTCGGAGAGTTCGAGAACAGTCATTTCCTCGAACGTGCCGAGCAACTCATCAGTTGTCATCTTGGCCATATTGGTTATTCCTCCTCAGCGTCATCGGACGCTTCGGTCTCATCGTCGGTTTCGTCACCGGCATCGTCTGATGCCTCGACCTTCGCCGCCGAATCATCGTCTTCGGTCTCTTCAGAATCGTCGGAATCACTCGATGTCTCAGTGGTCTCAGCGTCCTCAACAGCAGGGGCTTCGTCAACGGTGGCGTCGGCCGCTTCGGCCTCCGTGTCGGTTGCAGCCTCAGGTTCGGGTGCATCGTCGTGGCTGTCGTCGGCGACGGCCTCGGGAGCGGCACTCTCCTTCTTCTCAAGCAGTTGCTGGAACATCGAAGCAGCATTGCGTGGCAGCGCCGCAACGAGACCTGCCAGGTTCGCCATCGGTGCCTTCATGGCACCGGCGAACTTGGCGAGCAGAACATCGCGTGGTTCGATCTCAGCGAGTTGTGCGATCGTCTCGGGCGTCAGGAACTCGTTGCCGAGGAGTCCGCCCTTGATCACGAACACATCGTGTTGCTTGGCGAAGTCCTTCAGCGTCTTGGCTGCCGTGACCGCATCCTCGTCACTGAACGTGAGACCGGTCGGGCCGATCAGCAGTTCATTGAACTCTTCACTCTCGACATCGGCCGCCGCAAGGCGAGCGAGTGTCATCTTGACGACCTTGAACTCTGCGCCGTTCGCTCGAAGCTCGCGACGAAGGGTCTGCTGATCCTTGACCGAAAGACCTGCGTACTCGGTCAGGAACACGGCACGTGCCCCTTCGATACGCTCTTTGATTTCGGCGACCGCCTGGACCTTTTCTGGTCTTGGCATTGTGTCGTCCTCCTCATTCGGACTTTCACTTCGCCTCACGCGGCCCTGAAATGCAACAGAGCCCCGACACGCGACATGCAGGGCTCTCCAGTGAGATCGGCCTGCGTTGGATGGGTATCCCCTTATGCCCTTGGGCACCAACGGTCTTGGGTCGGTATGAGGTTGTGCACGGCAGGCTAGCGGCGCATGTGACCTAACACGCACAGAGACGATGGGTGTCGTGAACGTCGAATCCGGAATCCGTGATCGCCGGGGGGAAGTAGCGGGGGATCGTGGGAAGGGCGCTGAGCCTGGTGTGGTCGTGCAGACGGCGGGCCAGGATGCCATCTACTCGCGTCCATCGAGTCAACCGGGGTAGGGGCCGGCTTGTACTGACTGCGATGTTGTGCGACTCATCTCGAAGCGGTGGTGGTTCGCTTCGTCCTTCCTCCTCCGATCCCCCGACTATGCCCCCAATAGTTGTGGACTGGACAGCCGGTGTCAACCGGAAACGAGATCGACCGACTCCGGGGGTGAGACCTGCTCGCCTACTTGCGCTTCTTGAGCAGATCGGTGATGGCGGCGGTGTCGACCTTGATGCCGGGCCCCATCGTCGAACTCACGGCAACCCGGCGCATGAAGATGCCCTTGGACGACGCAGGGCGTGAACGAGCAATCTCGTCCGCGACGGCGGCGAAGTTGTCGACGAGCTTCTCCTCATCGAACGAAACACGACCCATCGGCACATGCACGTTTCCGTAGCGGTCGTTCCGATACTCGACACGGCCGGCCTTGAACTCGGCGACGGTCTTGCCCACGTCCGTCGTGACGGTTCCGGACTTCGGGTTCGGCATGAGGCCACGTGGTCCGAGCAGCTGACCGAGCTTGCCGACAACCGGCATCATGTCGGGACTCGCGATCGTTACATCCCAGTCGAGTGCAACCTCGCCGCTCGTGATCTTGTCGGCGAGGTCATCGCCACCGACGAGGTCGGCACCGGCCTCCTCGGCCTCTTTCGCCTGATCGTTCGCGAATACGACGACCTTGACGTCCTTGCCGCTTCCGTGAGGCAGCGACACCGTGCCGCGGACGATCTGCTCGGCCTGGCGGGCGTCGATCCCCAGACCGAAGACCACGTCGACGGATTCGTCGAACTTGGCGTATGCCAGTGTCTTGACGAGTGCGAGAGCTTCCTCGGGGGTGTAATACGCTTCCTTGTCGAAGCGATTCTGGAGTCCGGCGACGTTCTTCGAAACGGCCATGTTCTGTTCCTTTCGTGGTCTGCGGGCCTCAGGCCCTACCACTCTTCTTGTTGATGATCCCTCGGGACCGGTGAACTGAGACTTTCCCTAGGCGTCGACGACGGTGAGACCCATCGAACGGGCCGTCCCCTCGACGATCTTCATCGCGTTGTCGATGTCGTTTGCGTTGAGGTCGGGCATCTTGGTCTCCGCGATCTCGCGTACCTGGGCCCTCGTGACGGAACCGACCTTCTCCTTGTGGGGGATGGCCGAACCCTTCTCGACCCGTGCCGCCTGGCGGAGCAACACCGCTGCGGGCGGAGTCTTGGTGACGAACGTGAACGAACGGTCCTCGTAGATCGAGATCTCCACCGGAATGATGGTCCCGGACTGCGCGGCGGTGGCATTGTTGTACGCCTGGACGAAGTCCATGATGTTGACACCGTGTTGTCCGAGTGCAGGACCGACCGGCGGGGCAGGGCTTGCCTGTCCTGCAGGGATCTGCAACTTGAGCACGGTCATAAGTTTCTTGCGACCCATGAGAAAGTTCCTTGCCTATCAGTACTTGATGATCTGGTCGAAGTTGAGTTCGACCGGTGTCTCACGACCGAAGATGTCCACGAGAACGCGCACCTTCGATTGATCGACGTTGATGTCCTCGATGACACCGTTGAAATCTGCGAACGGCCCTTCGACCACGCGCACCGTCTCCCCGACCTCCCAGGCCGGCTTGAACGTCGGTTTCGACTTCTTCGTCCCCTCTTCTTTCGCTACGCCGAGGATGTGCTCGACCTCACGACGGGACAGCGGGCTCGGCTTGGTGCCCGAACCCACGAAACCGGTGACATTCGGTGTGTTCCGCACGGCGTACCAGGAGTCGTCGTCCATGTACATGCGTACGAGTACGTACCCGGGGAACTTCTTGCGTTCCACCGTGACCTTCTTGCCGCCCTTGTACTCGACAACGTCCTCCATCGGGATGGTGACATCGAACACCTTGTCCTCGAGGTGCATGGACTTGACCCTGGTTTCGAGATTCGCCTTGACCTTCTTCTCGTATCCCGAGTAGGAGTGCACGACATACCACGCACCGGGAAGGTCGTATGGGCTGAGCGGCTTCGGCTCGGCGACTTCGGCGTCAAGCTCTTCTGTCGCCTCGGTGGCTTCGAGTTCTTCGATTGCTTCTGCCATCAGGTAATGGCCTCCAGCAGATTGATGACGGACTTGTTGAATCCCCAGTCAAGCCCGAAGACGACCAAGGTGAGAATGGTGGTGACGCCGAAGACCACGATTGTGTACGTGGTCAGCTCTTCCTTCGATGGCCACGCGACCTTCTTGAGTTCCTGACGAACCTCGCGGAAGTACTTCTGGACGCGTTGGATGAGGCTCAACCCTTCATCCTTCTTCTGCTTCTGGCGCGGACCTTCGGAGCGGCGTTTCTTCGCTCGCTCCTCTTCCTTCGCCTGAAGGCGTCTCATTTCACGGTTCAACTGGATACTCCTCGACGTTCCATCGCAGGGGTGGCGGGACTCGAACCCACAACATCCGGTTTTGGAGACCGGCGCTCTGCCAATTGGAGCTACACCCCTCCGGCCTCTTGGGGCACGACTGGAGGGAGTATATGTGCTGCAATCCCGAAGTGTAAACCGTCTCGGTTCCTGCCGTCTGTGGAATGCCCACGGGCCTGATGCCCTCACGGGCCGCAGCAGCAGTACCTGACCGCTAGGCAGCTCGTGTGCGACGAAGGTGCAGGATCACGGCAGTTCCTGCTGCCGCCGTTGCGACCACCGCAGCAGCGACAGGGACACGAAGCGAGTGACGCTCGGCGAGATCGGGCACCGCCACTGGTCCGAGAGATGACATGACACGCGAATGCATCGACTCAGGGGCACGGAACTCGGCTGGATCCAAGCGACCAAGCGCATCCCGGACCAGTTTCGAAGCCGCCATCTCCTGCGCGCATGCCTCGCAGTGATCGGCATGGAATGCAAGGGGTCGTGACAACGCCGAAACACCCACCGTGTCGATGGCGAGGCGGACGGCTGCGCAGGTGACGGCCATCACGCACCCTCGACGAATGAGGCGAGCCGCGTTCTGAGTTCCTTGCGGCCACGGTGCAGACGCACCTTTGCCGCGGTCACGGTGATGTCGAGGTGGTCAGCGATTTCGGTATGGCTCCAGTCGTACACGTCCTTGAGCACCACCACGGCGCGTACGGAGTCGGTGAGGTGCATGAGGGCCGCGGAGATCGCAGGCGCTGCCGACGCCGACTCCCCTGCGCGGATCGGATCGAGGGTTGTCGCTGCGGGTTCGCTCGCGATGTCGTCGATCGAATCAAGCCGGACTCTGCGACGCTTCGCTCGATGTGTCCAAGCGGTGTTGACCGTGATGCGGTGCATCCAGGTCGAGAACTTTGCGTCGCCACGGAACTTGGGCATCGCCCGCCACGCCCTCACAAACGCATCCTGGGCGACATCTGAAGCGAGATCCGGGTCCCTCACCAATCGGACAGCCAACGTATACACCTCGTGTTGATGGATCCGTACAAGCTCACCGAAGGCATCACGGTCGCCGTGACGCGCCTTTTCGACGAGGTCGTGCGGTTCTACAGGTTCGACTGGCTGTCGCTGCATTCCGTTACTCCCCGGCGTCATCGATCGGTTGCATCAACGGTAGCGGTACCCACCACGAGTTGTTCGTCTCCACGGACGAGTTCGATCCTGACCGCCGAACCGTCGAGCTCGGCTCGCAGTTCCGCCTGCTCCCCCGGGAACAGCGCGGTGCGAAATCGCACCTTGGCGTGCGTGATGCGCGCACCATCGGCTGATTGCGACGCTGCTTGCATCATCCATGCGTACATCAACAGCCCGTGAACGACCGTTCCGGGCAATCCGGCGGCCACAGCTGTGTCGTGGTCCCAGTGCAACGGATTGAAGTCCCTCGTCGCCGCCGAGTACCGGACGAGGTCATGTCGACTTGCCGAGCGGGACGAGCCGGAGACCTCACCTCGCACCCGTGCAGCGGGTTCGACCCGCGGGGCGTCGGGCGCAGGTGCTTCCCGGTCGGAAAGGACGAAGGTGGACACCGACTGCACGACCACGTCTCCCCCGTCGGTTCCCTCGGATTCGAATGTCACGAAGAACGATCCACCACGTTCTCGCACGCGGGTGATCATCCCCGACATCACGATCTCGGAATCCGCGCGCATGGGTCCGACGTAGGTGAATGACTGGTCGAGGTGGAGCAGGGTTGCGGTGAAAGGGATGATCGCCGGGTGATAGAGGAACAGGTCGGCAACGGCGAACAGCAGCACCGACGCAAAGCCTGGTGGCGCTTCGGCGGTCCATCGGGCGGACTCGTCGCCGGTCACGTCGGTGTAGAACCTGATCCGGTCTGCGGTCACTGCCACCGCCACCGGGCCGAGTTCGGCACCCTCGAGTTCGAGTGGTGTGTTCAGTCCGTCAAGCATGGGTCGAGGTTACCGACGCTCGGACGGGTGCGGTCAGCACGAATCGGCAGGTGCCGGGCATGCAAAAGGGCCGGCGAAACCGCCGGCCCTTCGCAATCTGGTAGCAGCAGAGCGACTACCGCGTCTCCCGATGAGGGGTTGTTTCACGACACCACTTGCAGAACTTCTTCAACTCGAGGCGATCCCTCGTGTTGGTCTTGTTCTTCGTGGTGACGTAGTTGCGCCTCTTGCACTCGTCACATGCGAGTGTGATCGGCGGTCGCTTGTCACTGGCCATTTCAATAACTCTCTTCGTTCGTTCGTTTCGAGCTTGGTGCTCTACTCAAT